>NZ_JBFAPH010000011.1:0-45893 GCF_040675635.1 Streptomyces sp. NPDC049577 | reverse complement strand
GCCTGAACCCGGCCGCCCGGCTGGTGCTGAACTCCGTCTTCCTCGACGAGTGCGTCAAGGCCGGCCTGGACTCGGCCATCGTGCACGCCAGCAAGTGCCGGGGCCGGACCGCCCATACCCATCGTCCGCCGGGTGCGGCACGATGGGTGCCATGGCCCGTACCCCGCATCCCGGTGAGCTCGCAGCCCCGGATCCCGTCCGTCTGCTCGCGATCCGCGACACCCCGCTCTCCGTCGACGAGGTCCTCGCGGCCGTCGGGGACGACGCCGCCGGCGGCACGGCCTTCTTCGTGGGCACCGTGCGCGATCACGACGGGGGCGAGGACGTCGCCCGGCTCGCCTACTCGGCGCACCCTTCCGCCGAGGCCGAGCTGCGCCGGGTCGCGGAGAAGGTCGCGGCGGACTTCCCGGTCCGGGCCATGGCGGCCGTCCACCGCGTGGGGGAGCTGGCCGTCGGCGACCTGGCCGTCGTGGTCGCGGTCGCCTGCCCGCACCGGGCGGAGGCCTTCGAGGCGTGCCGCCGCCTGATCGACGACCTCAAGCGGGAGGTGCCGATCTGGAAGCAGCAGAGATTCACCGACGGCCGGGACGAATGGGTCGGCGCATAGGGCCTGACGGGTCAATTCCGACCGCAGACGGTCCACTCCGGTTGCGTAACCGGCCCCCTGACGTAAGCGTTGAGACCGAAGACTACTAATCTGCTCATCAGTCAGTTGAGGATCGTGCAAGGGGTCGGAGGCCGGCATGGCGGCGCTCGCATGGTTGCTGATTCCCGTTGCCGCGGCCGTCGCGGCGGCCCTGTGGGGAAGCTGGGCGGCGCGTAACCGCAAGACCGGTGATGTCGCGGAACTGGCCGGTTACGCGCGTTTCCGTGAGGCGATGGAACGTTCCGAATCCGGTTCGGGTCCGGCTTCCTAGCGGGTTTCACCCCCGTACGGACCGCCCCGGGAGTGGACTGTCGGACCGGTCCCGTACTGTCGTTCCATGCCCCGCCGCACCGCGACGATGCTCGCCTCCCTCCTGATGCTGATCGCGCTGCTCTGCGCCGGCGTCCTGATCCCCGTGCCCTACGCGGAGATGTCGCCGGGCCCGACGGTCAACACCCTGGGAGAGCACGGCGGGGAGCCGGTCCTGCAGATCTCCGGGCACCAGACGTATCCGGCCGAGGGCCATCTGAACATGACGACGGTCCGGGTCACCGGCTCGCAGTACCGGATGAACCTGTTCGAGGCGGTCTACGGCTGGCTGGCGCACGACGACCTGGTGGTCCCGCACAGCACGCTCTACCCCGACGACAAGTCGCCGGACGAGCTGAACCAGGAGACGGCGGAGGAGTTCAGCCAGTCCCAGGAGAGCGCCAAGGTGGCGGCGCTCAAGCAGCTCGGCATACCGGTCGGCACCCGTGTCGTGGTGGCGTCCGTGGTCAAGGGCAGCCCCGCCGAGGGCCGGC
This sequence comes from Streptomyces sp. NPDC049577, assembly GCF_040675635.1. NCBI lineage: Bacteria > Bacillati > Actinomycetota > Actinomycetes > Kitasatosporales > Streptomycetaceae > Streptomyces > Streptomyces sp. NPDC049577. The sequence goes on along the minus strand of NZ_JBFAPH010000011.1, from coordinate 44,444 downwards.
TGCACGCCGGTGACGTGATCAAGGCGGTGGACGGCGCCGGGGTCACCCAGCCGGGCGATGTCGCCAAGCTGGTCACCAAGCACCAGCCGGGCCAGAAGGTCACCTTCCGGGTCGTTCCGGCCAAGGAGGCGGCCGCCGCCGAGAAGGAGAAGCGCCAGCCCAAGGTGGAGGACGAGGTCGCGCTGGTCACCGCCAAGGCCCCGGAGGACGCCCAGCGCGCCATCGTCGGCATCCAGGCGGGGACGGCCCACACCTTCCCCTTCACGATCAACATCAAGCTCGCCGACGTCGGCGGACCGAGCGCCGGGCTGATGTTCGCCCTCGGGATAGTCGACAAGCTGACCCCGGGCGATCTGACCGGCGGCAAGTTCGTGGCCGGCACGGGCACGATCGACGACAACGGCAAGGTCGGCCCGATCGGCGGCGTCGAGATGAAGACTGTCGGGGCCCGCTCGAAGGGCGCCCGCTTCTTCCTGACGCCCAAGGAGAACTGCGCGGCCGCCGCCAAGGACAGGCCCTCGGGCCTGACCCTCGTGAAGGTCGAGACGATAGCGGACGCGATGACGTCCCTCCAGAAGATCAGCAAGGGGGACACGGCCGGCCTGCCGCAGTGCGCGGCAGGCTGACCGGGGCCCCCTTCCCGAACCCGGAGCGCTCCGGGCCGTCAGGCGCGCGCTCAGTCCTCGAAGGTCGCCGCGAGGGCCTCGGCCAGGCCGGGGACCAGGTCCGGCCCGGTGAGCACCTCGGTCGGGGAGTCCTTCTCCCGCAGCCGGATGGCGGACTCGCGGGCGCCGTCGCGCAGCACGGCCACCGTCATCCGGACCTCCTGCCGCTCCGGGTGCCGGGCGACCCAGGCGGCCAGCTGCTTGTCGTTCATGCCGTGGGGCACGGAACCCTCGGCGGACGGCGGCAGCATCTGCCGCTCCACGGTCAGGGCGCAGCCCGTCACGGCGTCCGGCCAGGCGATCCGGCCGAGGAACTCGTCCAGGGGAGTGCCGGGCGGCAGCTCGTCCTGCTCGATGGGGGTGTACGAGGTGCTGCCCGAGGCTGCCTCGGCCAGCCCGAGCTGGTCGGCCAGGCCGGGCTCCTGGGCCCGCAGCTTGGCCGTGTCGACCAGGGCGAAGAGCCGGGCGGGCTGGTCCCAGCCCAGGCCGGAGGCGTATTCGTCGATCTCGAGGACGGCCCGGGTCAGCGGACCGGCGGCCATGGGGGTGCCGGATTCGGGGGGTGTGGGGGAGTCACTGTTGCTGGACATGGTCAATATCGTGCCCTGACAGGGGCCGAAATCGGGAACCGAGTAAAGCCTCGGTAAGTTGCCACACTGGGTCCTACTATCGCTGGGCCTGATCGACAGCTCCATCGACAGCGAACTTCGAGGTGCCTACCTTGGCTTTCCAGATGCCGGACCGCGGCGGAGGCCCGACAGGGCCACGGATCAGAGTCGGCCGACCGTCGCGGCGGATCCGGACCCTCCTCATGACCCTGGGCGTGCTGGCCGTCCTGGCCATGCTCTTCGTCATGTTCGCCGGGTTCTGGACGGACTGGCTCTGGTACCGCTCGGTCCACTACTCCTCGGTGTTCACCACCACCCTCGGCACCAAGATCGGCCTGTTCGCCGTCTTCGGCCTGCTGATGGCCCTGGCGGTGGGGGCCAACATCTGGCTCGCGCACCGGCTGCGGCCGCCGCTGAGCGCGATGTCGATGGAGCAGCAGAGCCTCGACCGCTACCGGATGAGCATCGCCCCCTACAAGAAGTGGGTGCTGCTGGCCGTGGCGGCCCTGGTCGGGCTGGTCGCGGGCGCCTCGGCGGCCGGCCAGTGGCGGACCTGGCTGCAGTGGGTCAACGGCGTGCCCTTCGGGCAGACCGACCCGCAGTTCCACAAGGACATCGCGTTCTACACGTTCGACCTGCCCTGGTACCGCTTCCTGCTGAGCTTCGGCTTCGCCGCGACCGTGCTGTCGCTGATCGCCGCCGCCCTGGTGCACTACCTCTACGGCGGGCTCCGGCTGACCAGCCCCGGCGAGCGGGCCACCGCCGCGGCCACCAGCCATCTGTCCGTGCTGCTGGGCCTCTTCGTGACGCTCAAGGCCGTCGCGTACTGGCTCGACCGGTACGGGCTGGCCGTGAAGTCGAGCGGGCTGAAGTCGACCGACGGCTGGACGGGGCTGCGCTACGTCGACGCCAACGCCTATCTGCCGGCCAAGACGATCCTCTTCATCATCGCGCTGATCTGCGCCGTGCTCTTCTTCGCCACGCTCTGGCGGCGCACCTGGCAGCTGCCGGTGATCGGCTTCGGCCTGATGGTGCTCTCGGCGGTGCTGATCGGCGGGCTGTACCCGGCGATCGTGCAGAAGTTCCAGGTCCAGCCGAACGAGCAGGCCAAGGAGGCGCCGTACATCAAGAAGAACATCACGGCCACCCGCCAGGCCTACGGGATCGACGGCACCGACGTGAAGGACTACCCCGGCACCAGCGACCTCAACGGCAAGAACAAGGACACCCTGCGGTCCGCCGCCAACTCCACGGCCAGCCTGCGGATGCTGGACCCGAACATCGTCTCCCCCGCCTTCCAGCAGGAGCAGCAGGTCCGGGGCTTCTACCAGTTCCCGTCCATGCTGGACGTCGACCGCTACAAGGTGGACGGCAAGGAGCAGGACACGGTCATCGGTCTGCGCGAGCTCAACATCAAGGGCATCCCCGAGCACAACTGGATCAACGACCACTTCAAGTACACCCACGGCTACGGCGCGATCACCGCGCGGGGCACCTCCACCGACACGGCCGGCGCCCCGGACTTCACCGAGAAGAAGCTGCCGACCGAGGGTGTCCTCGGCTCGTACGAGCAGCGGGTGTACTACGGCGAGAAGACCACCCAGTACTCGATCGTCGGCGGCCCGCAGAAGGAGCTGGACCACCCCAGCGACCAGGGCGAGGAGAGCTACCGCTACCAGGGCAAGAGCGGTGTGAGCCTCTCCAACCCGGTCAACCGCGCGGCCTACGCCGTGGCCTTCGGGGAGCCGCAGATCCTCTACTCCGGCGCCATCGGCGAGGGCTCGCGGATCCTGTACAACCGCACGCCCAAGGAGCGCGTCGAGGCGGTCGCCCCCTGGCTGACCATCGACGGCGACGCCTACCCGGCGGTGGTGGACCATCGCATCCAGTGGATCGTGGACGCCTACACCACCACCAACGGCTATCCGTACGCCTCCCGCACCACGCTCGGTGACACCACCGCCGACTCGTTGACGACCGGTCAGCGGGCGGTGGTCGCGCAGCAGAACCAGGTCAACTACATCCGCAACTCCGTCAAGGCCACCGTGGACGCCTACGACGGCACGGTCACGCTGTACCAGTGGGACACCAAGGACCCGGTGCTCAAGACCTGGATGAAGGCCTTCCCGGGCACGGTGAAGCCGAAGAGCGCGATCGGCTCGGACCTGATGGACCATCTGCGCTACCCGCAGGACCTGTTCAAGGTCCAGCGCGAGCTGCTCACCCGCTACCACGTCACCGACCCCGGCACGTTCTACACCGGCAGCGAGCGCTGGCAGGTCCCCGACGACCCGACCAACAAGAAGGGTGACGCGGTCCCGCCGTACTACCTGAGCATGAAGATGCCGGACCAGCAGAAGCAGACCTTCTCGCTGACCACGACCTTCACGCCCAAGAACCGGCCCAACCTCGGCGCCTTCATGGCCGTCGACGCCGACGCCAAGAGCTCCGGCTACGGCAGCATCAGAATCCTGAAGCTGCCCTCGGAGACCACGGTCTGGGGCCCCGAGCAGGCGCAGAGCAAGTTCAACGGCCACACGCCCGTCGCCGACCAGATCAACATCTGGAAGAAGGGCGACTCCGAGGTCGACTACGGCAACCTGCTGACCGTGCCGCTGGAGGGCGGGCTGCTGTACGTGGAGCCGGTCTACATGCGCGGTACGGGCTCGAACTACCCGCTCCTGAAGAAGGTCCTCGTCAACTACGGCGAGAAGATCGCCTTCAGGGACACCCTCGACGAGGCGCTCGACGAGGTGTTCGGCGACCGGCCCCCCGGCACCGGCACCCAGCCGCCCACCCAGGGCACCACGAAGCCGCCCACCGAGAACCCGACGGTCAAGCAGGCCGTGAAGGACGCCCAGGACGCCTTCGACGCCGGGCAGAAGGCGCTCGACAAGAAGCCGCAGGACTGGGCGGCCTACGGCAAGGCCCAGCAGGACCTGAAGGACGCCCTCGACCGGCTGGCCAAGGCCCAGGCCGCGGCCGAGGGAGGCGGCAAGCCCGGCAGCTGACGGGGGCCATCGCCCCGCGTCGCCGTGGTACGGTTGTTCCACAACGACGCGGGGTGGAGCAGCTCGGTAGCTCGCTGGGCTCATAACCCAGAGGTCGCAGGTTCAAATCCTGTCCCCGCTACTGAAAGACGGAAGGCCCGGATCCTCCAGGATCCGGGCCTTCGTCATGCCCGGCACACCCAGGACGCCCGACCCGCCCTGTCTGTGCGGGTTATGTGCGGGGCTTTTGATTAGAGTTTGGGGCACCGTTGTGTCGGGAAGTCGGGAAGTCGACAAAACGCTGAAGTGACCTCACTGGCTGCGGTATTCCAGGTGTACGCAGGTTGCGGGAGTGCGACGATGGGACTTATGGGGGACAGGGCGAGGCTGTTGGAGACCCGTCGGCTTGTGCAAGCTCCCGGTGCCGGGAGCGATCAGGAGGACCGCGACCCGTCGTCCTCGGACCCGGACGGTCCGCAGAGAGGGAGCATCCCCGCGCAGGCGGTAGCCTCCCCGTCGCAGACGTCCCCGTCGCGGGAGTCCTTCGCCACCTATGCCGGCGAGGCGGCCGACCTCGAGCTGGAGACCGCCCGCCGCCGCGCGACCGAGTGCGGCGACCCCGCCTCCCTGAGCATGCTCGGCGCGCTCCTGCTGCGTCGGGGCGATCTCGACGGCGCCGAGCGTCATCTGCGCGCCGCCACCGCCGAGGGCGACCGCTCCGCCGCCAACAACCTCGGCGTCCTGCTGCACCAGCGCGGCTACCCGGACGAGGCCGCCGGATGGTGGCGGGTCGCCGCCGTCGCCGGCTCGGCGGCCGCCGCCCACGCGCTCGGCCGCTACCACCGCGAGCGCGGCGACGAGCCCGCCGCCGAGTACTGGCTGCGCCAGTCCGCCGAATCCGGCCACGCGCTGGGCGCCTACGCCCTCGCGGATCTGCTCGAACACCGCAGCGACGTCGGCGCGGAGCGCTGGTTCCGCGCCGCCGCCGAGCGCGGCCACCGCGAGGCGGCGTACCGCCTCGCCCGGATACTCGACGGTCGCTCGCCGCGCCGCGCCCCCGCCGACGAGCCGGGGGCGAGCCTCGTCCCCTCCACCGGCACCCGGCGCGTGAGCGTCGGCGGCGGCGACACCTCGGTGCGGGAACTGCGCGCCGCGGCCGCCGCCGTACGCCCCGACACCTCCGCGGAGGCCGAGCAGTGGTACCGGCAGGCCGCCGCCCGCGGCCACCGGCGTGCCGCCCTGCACCTGGGCACCCTGCTGGAGGGCCGCGGCGAGACCCAGGAGGCCGCGCGCTGGTACCTGACGTCCGCCAAGGACGGCGAACCGCGCGCCGCCTGCGCCCTGGGCTTCCTGCTGCGCGACGCCGGCGACCTCGAGAGCGCCGCCGTCTGGTGGCGCCGCGCCGCCCAGGAGGGCGACGGCAACGCCGCCAACGCCCTCGGCGCCCTGCACGCCGACCGGGGCGAGCCCCAGCAGGCCGAGCGCTGGTACCGCACGGCGCTCGACGCGGGCGACGTCAACGGCGCGTACAACCTCGCGCTGCTCTGCGCCGAGCAGGGCCGCACCACCCAGGCCGAGCAGTGGTACCGCCGCGCCGCCTACGCCGGGCACCGTGAGGCCGCCAACGCCCTCGCCGTCCTGCTGCTCCAGGGCGGCGACCCGTCCGGGGCGGAACCGTGGTTCTCCAAGGCCGCCGAGGCCGGCAGCGTCGACGCCGCGTTCAACCTGGGCATCCTCCACGCCGGGCGGGACGACGAGCAGACCGCCGTCCAGTGGTACGAGCGCGCTGCCGCCGCCGGACACACCGAGGCGGCCCTCCAGGTCGCCATGATCGTGCTGCGGGACGGCGGCGCCGACGACGTCGAGGAGGCCGAGCGGTATCTGCGCATCGCCGTGCGCGGTGACGGCCCGGAGGCCGCCTTCCGGCTGGGCGCGCTCCTCGACCGGGCCGCCGACGGGGACGACACCGCGCGGCGCGACGAATGCGAGCAGTGGTACGAGCGTGCCGCGCTGAAGGGGCACCGCCGGGCCCAGGTACGGCTCGGCATGCTGCGCGCGGAGCGCGGCGACGTCGTCGAGGCCGCCCACTGGTACCGCGAGGCCGCCGAGGCGGGCAGCCGCAACGGCGCGTTCAATCTGGGCCTGCTGCTGGCCCGCGAGGGCAGCGAGCCGGAGGCCGCGATGTGGTGGGCGCGCGCCGCCGAGGCGGGGCACGGCCGCGCCGCGCTGCGGCTCGCCCTGCTGGCCGCCCGGCACGGCGATCTCGCCGAGGCCGAGACCTGGTGCGCCCACGCGGTCGAGCTGGGCCCGCCCGAGGTCGCCGAGCGCGCCGCGCGGCTGCGGGAGGCGCTGCGCCAGGAGCTCTCGGCATGACGGCTGGGGCTGCTGTGGCTGATGTGACGCGCGTAGCCGATCGGCGACGTTTGCGCTGGCCGTGCCGAGCGGGTTAAGGTGGTCTCACCGACGCGGGGTGGAGCAGCTCGGTAGCTCGCTGGGCTCATAACCCAGAGGTCGCAGGTTCAAATCCTGTCCCCGCTACTGAAACGAAGGCCCGGATCCTTGGATCCGGGCCTTCGTCGTGCTCCCGGCGTCTCACGCCCCGGCCGTCGTGCTCCTGGACGTCTCACGCCCCGGCCGTCGTGCTCCCGGACGTCTCACGCCCCGGCGCAGTTCGGGCACAGGCCGCGGTACGTCACCTCGACCGCCGAGAGCTCGAAGCCGAAGCGCTCCTCCGTCGGCAGGCCGCCCAGCAGGTCCCCGGTGGGGTGGACGTCGCGGATGGTCCCGCACCGCGAGCAGACCAGGTGCTGGTGCGCGTGGTGGGCGTTCGGGTCGTAGCGCTTGGCGCGGCCGTCCGTGCTCACCTCGAGGACCTCGCCCAGCGAGACCAGCTCGCCGAGCGTGTTGTACACCGTCGCCCGGGAGATCTCCGGCAGCAGCTCCGCCGCCTTGGCGTGCACTTCGTCGGCGGTGTAGTGCACGTGGTCCCCGTCGAGCACCTCGGCGACGACGCGTCGCTGTGCGGTCAGCCGCCAGCCGCGTCCCCGGAGTCGTTCCAGCAGGTCACTCATGCCATTCACCCATCAGTCAGATAGCAACAGCGTAGCAGCGGGCTCTGTCCACCCATGGAATCGGTATTTGTGTCAGGTCGGTATTGACTTAGACAAAGTCCAATGTAGGATCGGGCCCAGCTGAAGCCAAGGGACAGTCGAGATGACGGAGGCGTACGTGTCGGTTCAGGGCCAGACCGAAACCAGCGGACCGCTGACCACGGAGTCCGGTGCTCCGGTCGCGGACAACCAGAACAGCGAGACCGCGGGCCTCGGCGGCCCCGTCCTGATCCAGGACCAGCTGCTGCTCGAGAAGCTCGCCCACTTCAACCGGGAGCGCATCCCGGAGCGCGTCGTGCACGCCCGCGGCGCCGGCGCGTACGGCACCTTCACGGTGACCCGGGACGTGACCCAGTGGACCCGGGCGAAGTTCCTGTCCGAGGTCGGCAAGCAGACCGAGACGTTTCTGCGCTTCTCGACGGTCGCCGGCAACCTCGGTGCCGCGGACGCCGTGCGCGACCCGCGCGGTTTCGCGCTGAAGTTCTACACCGAAGAGGGCAACTACGACCTCGTCGGCAACAACACCCCGATCTTCTTCATCAAGGACGCCATCAAGTTCCCCGACTTCATCCACACCCAGAAGCGTGACCCGTACACGGGCTCGACGGAGGCGGACAACGTCTGGGACTTCTGGGGCCTGTCGCCGGAGTCCACGCACCAGGTGACCTGGCTCTTCGGTGACCGGGGCATCCCCGCCTCGTACCGCCACATGGACGGCTTCGGTTCGCACACCTACCAGTGGAACAACGAGGCCGGCGAGGTCTTCTGGGTCAAGTACCACTTCAAGACCGACCAGGGCATCAAGAACCTCACCCAGGACGAGGCGAACAAGCTGGCCGGCGAGGACCCGGACAGCCACCAGCGCGATCTGCGCGAGGCCATCGAGCGCGGCGAGTTCCCGACCTGGACCGTGCAGGTGCAGATCATGCCAGCGGCCGACGCGGCGACGTACCGCTTCAACCCGTTCGACCTGACCAAGGTCTGGCCGCACGCGGACTACCCGCCGATCGAGATCGGCAAGCTGGAGCTCAACCGCAACCCGGAGAACGTCTTCGCCGAGGTCGAGCAGGCCGCCTTCTCGCCGGCGCACTTCGTGCCGGGCATCGGCCCGTCCCCGGACAAGATGCTCCAGGGCCGGCTCTTCGCCTACAGCGACGCCCACCGCTACCGCGTCGGCATCAACGCCGACCACCTGCCGGTCAACCGGCCGCGCGCCACCGTGGCCCGCACCTACGGCCGTGACGGCTACGCCTACGACGGCCGGCACGGCAGGGCCAAGAACTACGAGCCCAACAGCTTCGGAGGTCCGGCCGAGACCGGCCGGCCGCTGTGGCAGTCCAGCCCGGTGACCGGGCAGACCGGCAACACCGAGGCCCCCTCGCACGCCGAGGACAACGACTTCGTCCAGGCGGGCAACCTCTACCGGCTGATGTCGGAGGAGGAGAAGGGCCGTCTGATCGGCAACCTCGCCGGCTTCATCGCCAAGGTGTCCCGCGACGACATCGTCGAGCGCGCGATCGACAACTTCCGCCAGGCGGACCCCGACTACGGCAAGCGGCTGGAGGCCGCGGTCCAGGCCCTGCGCGGCTAGACCGATCGCTTGCCGTACCCACCGGAGGGGCCGGACGCCACTGGGCTCCGGCCCCTCCGGCCCGTTCTCCCGCTCCCGGGGCGTGCCGTCTCAGACGGCGAGCGCGCCCTCCCGGCCGCGGGCGGGCGCCCAGCAGCGCAGGATGTCGCGGACCGAGACGACGCCCACGGGCTCGTTGCGGTCCAGCACGATCAGATGCCGGAAGCCGCCGTGCGCCATGGCCGCGGCGGCTTCCTCCAGGGTCCACTCCGGAGCCGCGAAGACGACGTCCGTGGTCGTGTGGCTGTGGGCCTTCTCGTGGTCGGGGTCCTGCCCGGCGCCGAGCGAGTTGAGGATGTCCCGCTCGGTGAGGATGCCGGGTCCGCTGGTGTCGGGGTCGAGGACGACTGCCGCGCCTATCCTGCGCGCGGACATCATCCGCGCTGCCTGCCGGAGGGTGTGTGCGGGGCCGATGGTGAGGACCAGGGTGCTCATGGCGTCGCGGACGAGCATGGCCGGTGAGCCACCTCCTTCGTCAACTCCGGGCGCGTCGGCTCCGGACGCTCGCACAGCCGCTCAGAGAAGCTGTTCACAAGTTCACAAGCGCCGGGTTGTCATCGTCACACGCCGCCGCGAGGACCGGCAAGGGGTGGACGGCCGCCCGTCCCGCCGGGTCACCCGTTACCGTGGCCGCAGATGGTTCAGCAGTTCGTCGTGGAGCAGCCCGTTCGACGCGGCGGCGTTCCCGCTGTGCGGGCCCGGGCGTCCGTCCAGGCCGGTGAAGGAGCCGCCCGCCTCCTGCACGATGACCGCGTTCGCCGCCATGTCCCACAGCGACAGCTCAGGCTCGGCGCACATGTCCACCGAGCCCTCGGCCACCATCATGTACGGCCAGAAGTCGCCATAGCCGCGGGTGCGCCAGCAGGCCCGAGTCAGACCGAGGAAGCCCGGCAGCATGCCGCGCTCCTCCCAGCCGGTCAGCGAGGAGTACGCGAACGACGCGTCCTCGACGCGCTCCACCCGGGACACACTCAGCCGCGTCGCCGACGTCAGGCTGCGGCCGGTGTACGCCCCGGAGTCCTTCGCCGCCCACCACCGGCGGCCCAGCGCGGGGGCCGACACGACGCCCACCACCGGCTGGTAGCCGGCCGCGCCCCGGTCCTCGACGTGCACCATCAGCGAGATCAGGGTGGCCCACACCGGCACCCCGCGGACGTAGTTCTTGGTGCCGTCGATCGGGTCGATCACCCAGCGGCGCGGACCCATGCCCTCGCTGCCGAACTCCTCGCCCAGCACCGCGTCCCGGGGCCGGGCGCGCTGGAGATGACCGCGGATCAGCTCCTCGGCGGCCTTGTCCGCCTCGCTCACCGGCGTCATGTCCGGCTTCGTCTCGACCTTGAGGTCGAGGGCCTTGAACCGGTCCATGGTCGCCGCGTCGGCGGCGTCCGCCAGGACGTGGGCCAGGCGCAGATCATCGTGGTAGTCCGACATGTCTTGCACATTACCCCTGGCCATGGCCGCGCCACGCGCAGCCCGGCCGGGCTCTTGACACCGTCTGGCGGCACGTCAATTCTGTGGCCCCAACCGTCGTGCGGCCGTATGGCCGAGGAGGCGACGATGCCCGCGGCACGTGAGCTCTTGCTGGACGCGGCCTTCACAGCGCTCGGCGCCCGTCCCTGGCACGGGGTACGGATGGTCGACGTGGCGGCCGCCGCCGGGGTCTCCCGGCAGACCCTCTACAACGAATTCGGCAGCAAGGACGGCCTGGCCCGCGCCCTGGTGCGGCGCGAGGCCGACGCCTTCCTCGCCGGCGTGCGGCGTTGCCTGGCCGACACCACGGCCCAGGGCGGCGCCGACGCCGGTGACTGCTGCGCGGCCGCCGCCATATGGACCCTGCGTGCCGCGCGCGCCAATCCACTCGTCCGGGCGGCGCTCACCGGCTGCCGCGGCGAGCGACTGCCCGCGGCCGCGACCCCCGTCGTGCCCGCCCAGCGCGGCCCCGGCGGGGTGCTGTCGGTGCGGGGGACGCCCACGCCCGGGGCGCTGGCCGAGCGGATCCGCGACAGCACGATCGGCGCCATCGGGGACACCGTCCGGCAGGCGGCGCCGGACGGCCCGTACGACACCCTGCGGGCCTGCGAGGCGGCCGTGCGGCTCACGCTGTCCTACGTCGTCGTCCCGGCCGCTTCGGACGAGGCGGCGGCCGAGGAGATCGCCCGGCTCGTCCGTGTCCTGCTCAGCTCTCCAGACCCGACAGCTGGAGTCCGATGACCCCCACAATGACCAACGTGATCGAGACAATCTTCAGGACGGACACCAGGTCGCCCAGGAAGACCATGCCGTAGATGGCCGTCCCCGAGGCGCCGATGCCGGTCCACACGGCATAGGCGGGGCCGACGTCGAGCTTGCGCAGGGACAGCGTCAGCAGACCGAAGCTGCCGAGCGCGAAGCACGCGAACGCGATCGTCGGCCAGAGCCGGGTGAAACCGTGCGAGAGCTTGAGACAGACGGCGAAACCGGTTTCCAGCATTCCGGCGACCACGACCAGCAGCCACGCCATCAGTTATGCCTCCCGTGTCCGTGACCGCTCCGGTACGGGCCGGTGCGCGGTTCCGGTCCCGTTGTCCGTCCGGCCCGGTGTCCTTCATGCCCTTGCCGTCGGCGGTCAATCGCAAACGTAGGCGATCAGTCGCCTTCGTGCCGCTCCCTCGTGGCCAGCAGCCGGCGCAGCGAGTACAGCCGCTGCGGGTCGGCGTGACCCTGTGCGACCCACTCGTCGAGGGCGCAGTCGGGCTCGTCGTGGCTGCACGCGCGCGGGCAGCCCTCGGTGCCCGGTTCGAGGTCGGGGAAGGCGTGGATCACCCGGGAGGGGTCGACGTGGGCGAGCCCGAAGGACCGCACGCCCGGGGTGTCGATGACCCAGCCCGCGCCGTCCGGAAGGGGCAGGGCCAGCGCCGATGTGGTGGTGTGGCGGCCGCGGCCGGTGACCGCGTTGACCCGGCCGGTGGCCCGCTGCCGGTCGGGGACGAGGGCGTTGACCAAGGTCGTCTTGCCGACGCCGGAGTGCCCGACGAACGCCGTGACGCGGCCCGCCAGCCGGTCGCGGACGCGCTGGGCGGCGTCACCCTCCGCGAGCTCGTCACGGCTGGTGACCACGTAGCGCACGCCGAAGGCCCCGTAGGAGTCCATCAGTTTTTCCGCCGGAGCCAGGTCCGACTTTGTCAGAACGAGCAGCGGCTCCAGGCCCGCGTCGTAGGCCGCGACCAGACAGCGGTCGATCAGCCGGGGCCGCGGTTCGGGGTCGGCGAGGGCGGTGACGATCGCCAGCTGGTCGGCGTTGGCGACCACCACGCGCTCGTACGGGTCGTCGTCGTCGGCCGTGCGGCGCAGCACCGAGCTGCGCTCCTCGACGCGGACGATCCGGGCCAGGGTGTCCTTCGCGCCGCTGAGGTCGCCCACCACCGCGACCCGGTCGCCGACGACGACGCCCTTGCGGCCCAGCTCCCGCGCCTTCATGGCCGTGATCGTGCGGTCCCCGACCAGAACGGTCAGCCGGCCGCGGTCGACGGTGACGACGAAGCCCTCGGCCGCGTCCTCGTGCTTGGGGCGGATGCTCGTGCGGGGGCGGTTGCCCTTGCGGTTGGGGCGGACGCGGACGTCGTCCTCGTCGGTGTGCTTGCCGTAGCGGCGCATGGGTCTTTCCCGGTCTCTCAGGCTCTCGGCACCGTCGCCCCGGCGGCGGAGCCGAGCATGCCGGTCCACAGCTCGGGGAAGTCCGGGAGTGTCTTGGCGGTGGTGGCGACGTTCTCCACCCGGACGCCGTCGACGGCGAGGCCGATGACGGCGGCCGCGGTGGCCAGCCGGTGGTCCTCGTAGGTGCGGAAGACACCGCCGTGCAGCGGACGCGGGCGGATGACCAGCCCGTCCTCGGTCTCGGAGACGTCGCCGCCGAGTTCGTTGATCTCCTTGGCCAGGGCGGCCAGCCGGTCGGTCTCGTGCAGCCGCAGGTGCGCGATGCCGCGCAGCACGGACGTCGAGTCGGCCAGGGCGGCGACGGCCGCGATGACGGGGGTGAGCTCGCCGACCTCGTGCAGGTCGGCGTCGATGCCGGTGATCCTGCCGGTGCCGGTGAAGGTCAGCCCGGCCTCGGTGAGCTCGCAGGAGCCGCCCATGGCGGTGAAGATGTCGCGCAGCGCGTCACCCGGCTGGGTCGTGTGCGCCGGCCAGTCCGGGATGGTGACCCGGCCGCCGGTGACCAGGGCGGCCGCCAGGAACGGCGCCGCGTTCGACAGGTCGGGCTCGACGACCAGGTCGCGGCCGAGCAGGGCGCTGGGGGAGACCCGCCAGACGTTCGGCTCGCCGCCGGCCTCCGGCGTGTCGACCTGGGCGCCGGCCGCGCGCAGCATGTCGACGGTCATCCGGATGTGCGGCAGGGACGGCAGGGCGGCACCGACGTGGCGGACCTCGACGCCCTGGTTGAAGCGCGGACCGGAGAGCAGCAGGGCGCTGACGAACTGCGAGGACGAGGAGGCGTCGATCTCCACCGGGCCGCCGTCGAGCGCGCCGGCGCCGTGGACGGTCATCGGCAGGGCGCCGCGGTCGTTGTCCTCGATGCGGGCGCCGAGCGCGCGCAGCGCGTCGATCACGCCGTGCAGCGGCCGCTCGTAACTGCGCGGGTCGCCGTCGAAGCGGACGGGACCGTCGGCCAGGGCGGCCACGGGCGGCAGGAAGCGCATGACGGTGCCGGCGTTGCCGACGTCGACGGTGGCCGGGCCGTGCGGATGGGCGGGGATCACGCGCCAGGCCTCACCGGTCCCGTCCGGGCCCACCCCTTCCTCGATGCCGACGCCCATCGAACGCAGGGCCTCCGCCATCAGCAGGGTGTCGCGGGAGCGCAGCGGGCGGCGCAGCCAGCCCGGCTCGGAGGCCAGGGCGGCGAGCACGAGGCCGCGGTTGGTGACCGACTTCGACCCTGGCACGGTGACGGTCGCGTCGACGGCTCGGGTGGCGAGCGGGGCGGGCCAGAGGTCGGGATGCGCGGGGCTCTCGGTCATGTCCCTAACCTTACTGGCGCGTGCGCCCTACAGACCGAGCAGCCAGCGGCCGCCGCCGGTCAGGGCGGTGAGCGAGACGACGTGGAAGAGCGCCAGCCACACCACGGCGGGCAGGCTCGTCAGCCGCGCCAGCTGGTCCGCGTCCGAGTCCGGGGCCCCGCCGTGCCGCCGCTTGCGTTGCAGTTCGAACGGCGGCCGTATCCCGCCGAGCAGCAGGAACCACACCACTCCGTAGGCGAACGCCGCCTGTACCTCCGGGCCCGTCAGCCAGGAGACCAGCCCGAACGCGGCACCGGCCAGCACCACGGTCAGCGCCCCGTAGGCGTTGCGGATCATCACCAGCATCGCGGCGAGCAGCGCCGTCGCGCCCCACAGCAGCGCGGTGATGTGCCCGGCGGCCAGCAGCCAGGCGCCGGCGAGGCCGAGCAGGGAGGGCGCGGTGTAGCCGGCGGCGGCCGTGAGGACCATGCCGAGGCCGCTGGGGCGGCCGCGCGAGACGGTCAGCCCCGAGGTGTCCGAGTGCAGCCGGATGCCGTCCAGACGACGCCCGCTGAGCAGCGCCACGAGCGCGTGCCCGCCCTCGTGCGCGATGGTGATCGCGTTGCGGGTGAGGCGCCAGGCCCGGTAGGGCACCACCGCCGCGAGCGCCACGGCCCCGGCCACGACGACCAGCCACACGGCGGGATGGGGCTGGGTGCCCAGGACGCGCTCCCACAGGGCGGTGGCCGTCGTACTGCTGTCCATGTGGTGACCTGCTCCTTGCGTCTTCGTGGCAGTGTGGCACTCATGTGCGGTCGATATGCGGCGAGCCGGAGGCCGGAGGACCTCGTCGGGCTCTTCGAGGTGGAGAAGTGGGAACCGGAGGAGACGCTGGCTCCGGACTGGAACGTGGCGCCGACGAAGAGCGTCCACGCGGTGCTCGAACGTCCTCTGAAAGACGCCGCCGACCGGCGTCCGGTTCGCCAGCTGCGCACCCTGCGCTGGGGGCTGGTCCCCTCCTGGGCGAAGTCGCCGGAGGGCGCGGCGAAGATGATCAACGCGCGGGCGGAGACGGTGCACGAGAAGCCGTCCTACCGGCGTGCCTTCGAGTCGCGCCGCTGTCTGCTCCCGGCGGACGGCTACTACGAGTGGGTCACCGGTGAGCGGGAGCGCGAGCTGGAGGAGCGCGGCCTGCGCAAGCGCACGCGCAAGCAGCCGTACTTCGTCACCCCCGCCGACGGCTCGGTGATGGCGCTGGCGGGGCTGTACGAGTTCTGGCGCGACCCGAAGCTGCCGCCGGACCATCCGGCGGCCTGGTGGGTGACGTGCACGGTGCTCACGACGGCGGCCGAGACCGAGCCGTTCGCCGGGGCGGGGGCCGGCGGCGCGGGCGCGGGCGACGAGCCCGGGCCGCGCTCGCTGGCGGAGATCCACCCCCGGATGCCGCTGGTGCTGCCCCCGGACCGCTGGTCGGTCTGGCTGGACCCGTCCCGCACGGACCCGGAGGAGCTGCGCTCCCTGCTCACCCCGCCGGCACCCGGGTCCCTACGGGCCTACCCGGTCTCCACGGCGGTCAGCGACGTGCGCCGGAACGGGCCCGAGCTGCTGACCGAGCTGGCGGCGCCGGAGGAGTCGACGCTGTTCTGAGCCGGCCGGACGGCACGATGGTCCCGTGACCACGCAATCAGCACGGACAGCACGGACAGCGGCATCCGTCCGGACGGTGCCGACGTCCGCCGGGGACGGCCGTATCCACTGGTACCCGGCGCGCGGCACGGCGCGCCTCGTGCTCGCCCTTGGGCACGGCGCGGGCGGCGGTGTGGAGGCGCGCGACCTCCAGGCCCTCGCGGCCGCGCTGCCCGCGCACGGCGTCACCGTCGCCCTGGTCGAGCAGCCCTGGCGGGTGGCCGGCCGGAAGGTCGCCCCGGCGCCGAAGACGCTCGACGCGGCGTGGCGGGAGCTGTGGCCCGCGCTGGCCGCGGCGGGCCCGCCCGTCGTCGCGGGCGGTCGCAGCGCGGGCGCGCGCGTCGCCTGCCGCACGGCCGGCGAGCTGGGCGCGGCCGGCGTCCTCGCCCTCAGCTTCCCGCTGCACCCGCCGGGCAAGCCCGAGAAGTCCCGGGCGGACGAGCTGACCGCCACCGGACTGCCCACCCTCACGGTCCAGGGCGCCCGTGACCCGTTCGGCCGCCCCGAGGAGTTCCCGCCCGGCCACGAGCCGGTCGCCGTGCCGTACGGCGACCACGGCTTCGCCGTGCCGAAGAAGGCGGACATCGGCCAGGACGACGCCCTGGGCCTGCTCACCGAGGCCGTCGCCGCCTGGCTCGCCGGACTGTTCTGAACGCGCACTTGACATATTCGCGAGGACGGGAATGAGACAGCGGGGTCCGCTGTTGTGTCCTGCGTAGATTCCCGGCAGTACGTACGCATCGGCACAGACGAAGGAATGGGAGCTCCCCGCATGGGTTCGATCGCATGCCCGTCCCGCCCGCAGACGGCCGACCTCGGATGGGCGGTCCTCGGCGTGGCCCAGCCGGCCGTGGCTGGAGCGGCGGGTGAAGCGGATCGTCGTCTATTCTCCGATTCGAGCGGGTCCGTTTCGGGCTACGCCAGGGTGCTGGAGGAGGTGGGTCCGGTCGCTGGGACCGACGCGGGGGCCGATGACAGCCGCGAGGGCCGGAGCACGGAGAGCACGTCCGAGCGCAACGCCCGCTTCGAGCGGGACGCCCTGACCTTCCTGGATCAGATGTACTCGGCCGCCCTGCGGATGACGCGCAATCCCGCGGACGCGGAGGACCTCGTGCAGGAGACGTACGCCAAGGCGTACGCGTCCTTCCACCAGTTCCGCGAGGGCACCAACCTCAAGGCGTGGCTGTACCGCATCCTGACCAACACGTTCATCAACTCGTACCGCAAGAAGCAGCGCGAGCCGCTGCGCAGCGCGTCCGAGGAGATCGAGGACTGGCAGCTGGCCCGCGCCGAGTCCCACATGTCGACCGGGCTGCGCTCCGCCGAGTCCCAGGCGCTCGACCACCTTCCCGACTCCGATGTCAAGGAGGCCCTCCAGGCCATCCCCGAGGAGTTCCGCATAGCGGTCTACCTCGCGGATGTCGAGGGCTTTGCGTACAAGGAGATCGCGGACATCATGGGTACCCCCATCGGCACGGTGATGTCCCGGCTGCACCGCGGCCGTCGTCAGCTGCGCGGACTGCTCGAGGACTACGCCCGCGAGCGCGGTCTGGTCCCCGCCGGGGCCGGCTCCGCGCCGAACGGTTCCGACGGGACGCACAATCGGAAAGGCTCGGACTCATGAGCTGCGGAGAGCCGCACGAGACGGACTGCTCTGAAGTCCTCGACCACCTCTACGAGTTCCTCGACCACGAGATGCCCGCCGGCGATTGCGCCAAGTTCGAGACGCACATCGACGAATGCTCGCCGTGCCTGGAGAAGTACGGGCTGGAGCAGGCGGTGAAGAAACTCGTCAAGCGCTGCTGCGGCCACGACGACGTCCCCGCCGACCTGCGGTCCAAGGTCATGGGCCGCATCCAGCTCATCCGGGCTGGGCAGGCGGTCCCCGATCTGGACGTGGTCGCCGAGGCCCGTGCCGCCGAGGCCGAGGCCGCCGGCCGGGCCGCGGGCAAGCAGGCCGGCACGGCGGGCGGCACGGCCGCCTCCACCGGTCTGCAGGACTGACGCGCCCCGGGACGCGCCGAAACCGCCCGGCCGGGGAACATCACCCGAACGGACGGTGCAATACCGGGATCCGCGTTCAGTGCCCGTCCGTCGCCCTATTCTCCCCTTCCTGACAGCAGGCGACGGGACGGGGAGGAGGCGCCATGGGGGCGGTGCCGGCGGCGGGGCTCGCGTACATCGCGTGTGCCGTACTGGCTGCCGCCGGATGTATCGCCCCGGCCCTGGGCGCGGACGTGCCCTGGACCGCCGTCGCCCTGCTGGCCTGCGTCTGCGCCGCCTGCGAACGGCTGCCCCGCCGCCCCCTCACCCTCCCCGTGCTGCTCGCGGGCGCCCTTCTGCTGCCGCCGGGCGCGGCAGGGCTGATCGCCGTGCCGGGCGCGCTGCTCGGCCGGGTCGGGCGCCGGCCCGTGGTGCTGCGCCGCGTGTGGCACGCCGCCCAGTTCGCGCTGGCCACGGCCTGCGCCTCCTACGTCTTCTCCTGGGCCGCCGCCCCGGCCGGCGGGCTGCCGTACGCCCTGCTCCCCGCGCTGGCCGCCGCATTCGCCCTGGCGCTCGCCGTCGCCGTGCTGGACGGTGGCGTGCTCGTCGCCGCGGAGGGCCGCCCGGCGCGCACCGCCTGGCACGGGCCGCTGCCGGGTGTGCTGGTGCCGCCGCTGATCCACGGGCCGACCGGGCTGATGATCGCCCTCCTGTGGCGCAGCCCGTACGGGCCGGCCGCGGCGCTGCTCGTCCTGCTGCCGCTGTCCGTCTCCGCCCTGGTCCTCGACCGCTGCCGGCGCGAGCGCGCCGCCCACCGAGCCACCATCCGGGCGCTCGTCCAGGCCGTCGACCTCAAGGACCGCTACACCCGCGGGCACGGCGAGCGCGTCGGCCGGGCCTCCGTGCTCATCGCCCGCGAGCTGGGCATGGCCGGCGAGCGGCTCGAAGCGGTCCGGTTCGCCGGGATCCTGCACGACATCGGCAAGCTCGGCGTCCCCACCCGCCTGCTGCGCAAGAACGGCCCGCTGACCACCGAGGAGCGCCGGATCATCGAACTCCACCCCGAGTACGGGCACGAGATGGTGCGCGGCATCGGCTTCCTGGACGAGGCGCGCGCCGCGATCCTCCACCACCACGAGCGGCTGGACGGCACCGGCTATCCCTACGGACTGAAGGGCCATCAGATCCCCGAGTTCGCCCGGGTCGTCGCGGTCGCCGACGCCTTCGACGCCATGACCTCCACCCGCAGCTACCGCCGTGCCCGGCCCGTCCCCGCGGCGCTCGCCGAACTCCACCGCTGCGCCGGCTCCCACTTCGACCCCCGCATGGTCGACGCCCTCACCCGCGCCCTCGACCGCCACGGCTGGCACCCGGCCGTCACCGCCGACACCACGGAGCCTTCGGTTCCGGTCAGCCGAAACGTCCCTCTTGATCACTGTTCCGTCACGACGCGGGGCACGGCCGAATGACCCCCCACGCCCGCGCGGATCGCGCCGAAGCCGAAGCCGAAGCCGAAGCCGAAGCCGAAGCAGAAACAGAACCCGAAGCCGAACCCGAGGCCCAGGCCGGCCCGGCGACGGGAGCCGGGGCGGACGCCCGGGCCGTGCCCCCGCGCCCCTCCTACCCGCCGGACGTCCCGGCCCCTCCCGCCGCCCGGCGTGCCGCTCCCGGGAGCGGGCTCGTGCGCGGGGTGCACGGGATCG
This sequence comes from Streptomyces sp. NPDC049577, assembly GCF_040675635.1. Lineage (NCBI taxonomy): Bacteria > Bacillati > Actinomycetota > Actinomycetes > Kitasatosporales > Streptomycetaceae > Streptomyces > Streptomyces sp. NPDC049577. Next base: position 25,096 of record NZ_JBFAPH010000011.1, on the reverse strand, counting down.
CCGCGCTGGCGGCCGTGGCCGCGCTCGCCTGGACCGCGTGGCGCGGGGTCGCCGACCCCGGCGTCGCCCTGGCGTACGGGGTGCTGATCGCGCTGGGCGAGGCCGTGCGGCGCGGCCCCCGGCGTAGCGGGCCGGGGGTGCGGGAGGCGGCCCCGCTCGGTGCCGCCGGGACGCTCGCCTACGCGCTGCTCGGCGAGGTCGGCGGGGAGCCCACCTCGCACGGTGCCCCGCAGGTCGTGGCCGTCGTCCTGGGAGCCACGCTCGCCGGGGCCGTCGGCCGGCCGCCCGCGCTCGACCGGCTCGCGCGCCGCGTGCTGAACGCCGCCTTCGCGGCCGTCTGCTTCCAGCCGCTGCACCACGCCGGGGTCCTCGCCCGCTGGCCCGGTCACGGCCCGTACTACGTGCTCCTGCTGCTGGTCCTGCTCGCCCTCACCGCCCTGTGCGACGCCGTGCTCGCCGCCGCGCTCACCCGGGCCCGCACCGGGGGCCCGTACGGGCCGGTCCTGCGGGACGAACTGCGGTCCCTGCCCGGCATCGGCACGGCCGTCGGGGCGACCGGCGTCGTCATGGCCCTGGCCGTCGCGGCGGCCGGGCTGTGGGCGCTGCCCGCGCTCTCCCTGCCCCTGCTCGTCACGCAACTGTCCGTGCACCGCTACGAGGCCGTCCGCGCCACCCGCCGGCAGACCATCGCCTCGCTCGCCCGCGCCACGGAGATCGCCGGCTACACCCCGGCCGGCCACGCCCGCCGCGTGGCGGGCCTGAGCCGGGCCGTGGGCAGGGAACTCGGCCTGTCCGGGGCGGACCTCACCGTCGTGGAGCACGCCGCGCTGATGCACGACATCGGCCAGCTCTCGCTCCTCGACCCGGTGCCCGCCGGGGCGACCGAGCCCCTGCCGCCCGAGGAGCGGCGCCGGATCGCCCTGCTCGGCGGGGCCGTCGTGCGCCGCACCGGCGTGCAGGCCGAGGTCGCCGTGGTGGTCGAACGGCAGGCGGATCCCTACCGCGACCAGCCGCTCACCGCGCGTATCGTCCGTACCGCCAACGCCTACGACGACCTCACCGCCGACCCGGCGTGCGGCCCGCTGCGCGCGCTGGAGCGCCTGCGCCTGTCGACCGCGCACGACCACGAGCCCCGGGTGGTGGAGGCGCTCGCGAGGGTGCTCGCCCGCGGCGGCCCCGCACCACCGGACCTCTGAGACTCGGGGGCGATCCCGAGTACCACCATGAACCCACGGGTAATGAGCGGGCGTCCGAAGGGGCATGGTTGGATGCGAAGAAGACGAAGAGAATGACGTGAACGCGGAATCGGGGGGTGTCGTGCGCACCGTCGTCGGCAAGGAGGTCTGGTGGGCACCGTTCCCCGGAGCGCGTGAGCCGTGGCGGTCCGCCGTCGGGACGGACGGCGCCCGGCACGTGGTCCATCCGGGGTGGTCGCCCGCGGCGAGACGCGCGACAGCCCACGCAGAAACCGGCAGGCGGGAATCGTGAAGATCTTCGGCAAGGTGCGGCACCGGCCTTCCGCCTCATGGCGGCAGGCCACCGACCGTGCCTTCACTCTCATCGGCGACGGCCGGTACGAGGACGCGGGCGCGCTGCTGACGCGCGCGGCCGACATGGAGCCGTGGCTCTCCGAGTCGTGGTTCAACCTCGCGCTCCTGCACAAGTTCCGGCACGACTGGGAGCAGGCCCGCGCGGCCGGCCTGCGCGCCGTCGCGCTGCTGGACCGCGAGACCGGCGCCCCGGACTGGTGGAACGTGGGCATCGCCGCCACCGCCCTCCAGGACTGGCCGCTGGCCCGCCGCGCCTGGCAGGCGTACGGGCTGCGGGTGCCCGGCGAGGGCGGCCCGGTCGGCGAGCCGGTCGGGATGGAGCTGGGCAGCGCGGCGGTGCGGCTCTCCCCGGAGGGCGAGGCCGAGGTCGTCTGGGGCCGCCGGCTCGACCCCGCGCGGATGGAGGTGCTGTCCATCCCGCTGCCGTCGTCCGGCCGCCGCTGGGGCGAGGTCGTGCTGCACGACGGCGTCCCGCACGGCGAGCGCGTCACGGCCGCCGGGCCCTCCTACCCGGTCTTCGACGAGATCGAGCTGTGGGCCCCTTCGCCCGTGCCGACCTGGGTGGTGCTGCTGGAGGCCGCGACGGAGGCCGACCGGGACGCCCTGGAGCGGCTCGCGGCCGACGCCGGCTTCGCCGCCGAGGACTGGTCGTCCTCGGTGCGCCTGCTGTGCCGCACCTGCTCCGAGAGCCGGATGCCCAGCGACGAGGGCGACGGCGAGCACCTCGACCCGCACGACCACAGCGAACCCGGCCACCCCGGCCCGCTGGGCCACCGCACGGCCGGCTCCGGCTCGCTGTGGGTGCCCGAGCGCGAGTGCGGCATCGCCGCGCCCGCCGGGCTGGTGCGCGGCCTGCTGGACGGCTGGGTCGCCGACAGCCCCGACACCCGGGAATGGCGGGATCTCGAAGAGGTCTGCTGAGAGCGGGCAGCCATCCCCCCGTACCCTGTACAGATAACGTTTTCGGGTTGTGAGAGAGGCATACGGCGGACATGGCGCAGCAAGACACTGAGCAGTCGGTGACCGAGGAGACCGGGAAGGCCGCCTCCGAGTTCATCGTGGACACCGAGGACTGCGAGGAGCGCGAGCGCGCCCACCGCGAGCGCGGCACGTCCCGTCCGATCACCGTCGTCGGCAACCCCGTCCTGCACAAGGAGTGCCAGGACGTGACCGAGTTCGACGACGAGCTCGCGAAGCTCATCGACGACATGTTCGCCAGCCAGCGCACCGCCGAGGGCGTGGGCCTGGCCGCCAACCAGATCGGCGTGGACCTCAAGGTCTTCGTCTACGACTGCCCCGACGACGAGGGCGTCCGCCACGTCGGCCACGTCTGCAACCCGGTCCTCGACGAGCTGCCGGCCGAGCGCCGCGTCCTCGACGACTCCAACGAGGGCTGCCTCTCGGTCCCGACCGCCTACGCCCCGCTGGCCCGCCCCGACTACGCGGTCGTCCGCGGCCAGGACCTGCACGGCAACCCGATCGCCGTCGAGGGCACGGGCTACTTCGCGCGCTGCCTCCAGCACGAGACGGACCATCTGTACGGCCGCCTCTACATCGACCGCCTCTCCAAGCGCGAGCGCAAGGACGCGCTGAAGCAGATGGCCGAGGGCATCCCGCGCTACCCGGTCGTCCCCAACGAGTGACCCGCCCCCGGGGGCTCGACGCCCCCGGGCTACTGCTGCGCCCTGTTGCGCAGTTCCTCGCGCAGGGCCTCCTCGCGGGCCGCGTCCTCGGGGGAGAGGACGTCGGCCGGGAAGTCGGAGGGCTCGAAGATCTGCCGGACCTCGACCGTCCCCTCCCGGAAGGGGATGCGCCGGGCCCACTCCAGGGCCTCGTCCATGGAGCCGGCCTGAATGATCCAGTAGCCGGCGATCAGCTCCCGGGTGTTGCCGAAGGGCCCTTCCGTGACGACGGGAGGGCCCCCGGAGTACGTCACGCGCGCACCCCGGGAGCTGGGGAACAGCCCGTCGCCGGCGAGCATCGCGCCCGCCCGGACCAGCTCGTCGTTGTACCGGCTCATCTCGGCGATCATCTCCTTGGCCGGCAGCTCGCCGGCCTCGGACTCCTCGCTCGCCTTGACGATCATCATAAAACGCGGCATCGCGTGTCTCCGTTCGTCCGGGTCCACTGGGTTCCCGGACGGGAGACACGCGATGCCGCGTTCGCGGGGATTCAACCCGCGGGGACTACAGGATCAGAACTCCTCGTCGAAGCCGACCGTGCCCTCGACCGCCACCTGGTACGCGGACGCGCGGCGCTCGAAGAAGTTGGTCAGCTCCTGGACGTTCTGGAGCTCCATGAAGGAGAACGGGTTCTCCGAGCCGAAGACCGGCTTGAAGCCCAGGCGCGTCAGGCGCTGGTCGGCGACGCACTGGAGGTACTCGCGCATCGACTCGGTGTTCATGCCCGGCAGACCCTCGCCGCACAGGTCGCGGCCGAACTGGAGCTCGGCCTCGACGGCCTCCTTCAGCATGTCGGTGACCTGCTGCTGGAGCTCGTCGTCGAAGATGTCGGGCTCCTCCTGGCGGACGGTGTCCACGACCTCGAACGCGAAGTTCATGTGCATGGTCTCGTCGCGGAAGACCCAGTTGGTGCCGGTCGCCAGGCCGTGCAGCAGGCCGCGGCTGCGGAACCAGTACACATAGGCGAAGGCGCCGTAGAAGAAGAGGCCCTCGATGCACGCGGCGAAGCAGATGAGGTTGAGCAGGAAGCGACGGCGGTCGGCCTTCGTCTCCAGGCGCTCGATCTTCTCGACCGAGTCCATCCACTTGAAGCAGAACTGCGCCTTGTCGCGGATGGAGGGGATGTTCTCCACGGCCGCGAAGGCCGCCGCGCGCTCCTCCGGGTCGGGCAGGTAGGTGTCGAGCAGCGTCAGATAGAACTGGACGTGCACGGCCTCCTCGAAGAGCTGCCGCGAGAGGTACAGGCGCGCTTCGGGGGAGTTGATGTGCTTGTACAGGGTCAGCACGAGGTTGTTGGCCACGATCGAGTCGCCGGTCGCGAAGAACGCGACCAGGCGCCCGATCATGTGCTGCTCACCCGGGGACAGCTTCGCCAGGTCGGCGACGTCCGAGTGGAGGTCGACCTCCTCGACGGTCCAGGTGTTCTTGATCGCGTCGCGGTAGCGGTCGTAGAAGTCCGGGTACCGCATGGGGCGCAGCGTCAGCTCGAAGCCCGGGTCGAGCAGGTTCTTCTGTTCAGCGGCGGACATTACTGGCAGGCCTCGCAGGACTCGGGGTTCTCAAGGGAGCAGGCGATGGCGTCCGCGTCGGGCGCGGCCTGCTGCACGGGGATGGTGGCGGCGGTGGAGCCGGAGGCCGCGCGGGCGATCCGGGTGGCCGGGCGCGAGCGCAGGTAGTACGTCGTCTTGATGCCCTGCTTCCAGGCGTACGCGTACATCGAGCTGAGCTTGCCGATGGTGGGCGAGGCCATGAAGAGGTTCAGCGACTGGCTCTGGTCCAGGTACGGCGTACGGGCCGCGGCCATGTCGATCAGCGCGCGCTGCGGGATCTCCCAGGCGGTGCGGTAGAGGTCGCGCACCTCCTGCGGGATCCAGCGCATGTCCTGGATCGAGCCGTTGGCGTCGGTCATGGCGTCGCGGGTGGTGCGGTCCCAGACGCCGAGCTTCTTCAGGTCCTCCACCAGGTAGGTGTTGACCTGGAGGAACTCACCGGAGAGCGTCTCGCGCTTGAAGAGGTTGGAGACCTGCGGCTCGATGCACTCGTACACGCCGGCGATCGAGGCGATGGTCGCGGTGGGCGCGATGGCGAGCAGCAGCGAGTTGCGCATGCCGACCGACGCGATGCGGCCGCGCAGGGCCTCCCAGCGGTCCGCCCAGGCCGGGACGGCGTTCGGGTAGTGGTCCGGGTGCAGCACGCCGCGCGCGGTGCGGGTCGCGGACCAGGCCGGGTGCGGGCCGTGCCGCTCGGCGAGGTCGGCGGACGCCTCGTAGGCCGCGAGCATGATGCGCTCGGAGATCTTGGTGGACAGCTCCTTCGCCTCGGCGGAGTCGAAGGGCAGGCGCAGCCGGAAGAAGACGTCCTGCAGACCCATCAGGCCCAGGCCCACCGGGCGCCAGCGGCTGTTGGAGTTGCCGGCCTGCTCGGTCGGGTAGAAGTTGATGTCCACGACGCGGTCGAGGAAGGTGACGGCCGTGCGGACCGTGCGGTCGAGCTTCTCCCAGTCCATCTCGCCGTCGGTGCCGAGGTGGGCCGCGAGGTTGACCGAGCCGAGGTTGCAGACCGCGGTCTCGCCGTCGTCGGTGACCTCCAGGATCTCCGTGCAGAGGTTGGAGGAGTGGACGACCTTGCCCTTCTCGGCCGTCTGGTTGGCGGTGCGGTTGGCGGCGTCCTTGAACGTCATCCAGCCGTTGCCGGTCTGCGCGAGGGTGCGCATCATGCGGGCGTAGAGCACGCGGGCCGGGATCTGCTTGACGGCCTTGCCCTCGGCCTCGTAGCGGCGGTAGGCGGCGTCGAACTCGTCGCCGTACAGGTCGACCAGGTCCGGCGTGTCGGCGGGGGAGAACAGCGACCAGTCGGCATCGGCCTCGACGCGGCGCATGAACTCGTCCGGGATCCAGTGGGCGATGTTCAGGTTGTGGGTGCGGCGGGCCTCCTCACCGGTGTTGTCGCGGAGCTCCAGGAACTCCTCGATGTCGGCGTGCCAGGTCTCCAGGTAGACGCAGGCGGCGCCCTTGCGGCGGCCGCCCTGGTTCACCGCGGCGACGGAGGCGTCGAGGGTGCGCAGGAACGGCACGATGCCGTTGGAGTGACCGTTGGTCCCCCGGATGAGGGAGCCGCGCGAACGGATGCGCGAGTAGGAGAGGCCGATGCCGCCCGCGTGCTTGGAGAGCCGCGCGACCTGGTGGTAGCGCTCGTAGATCGAGTCCAGCTCGTCCAGCGGCGAGTCCAGCAGATAGCAGGAGGACATCTGCGGGTGGCGGGTGCCGGAGTTGAAGAGAGTGGGGGAGGAGGGCAGGTAGGAGAGCGTGCTGGTGAGCCGGTAGAGCTCGGCGACGTCCTCCAGGGCCCGCTCCGAGTGGTCCTCGGCCAGACCGCAGGCGACGCGCAGCAGGAAGTGCTGCGGGGTCTCGACGACCTGCCGGGTGATGGGGTGGCGCAGCAGGTAGCGGCTGTGCAGGGTGCGCAGGCCGAAGTAGCCGAAGCGGTCGTCGGCGCCGTCGGCGAGGGCGGCGTCGACCAGGGCGTCCAGGCGCTCGGCGTGCTGGCGCACGAAGGCGGCGGTGTCGTCCGCGATCAGGCCCTCGCGGTGGCCGACGGCGACCGAGGCGGAGAAGGAGGTCGCGCCCTGTCCGGCGGCCTCCTCCGCGATGGCGCGGGTGAGCAGCCGGGCGGCGAGCTTGGAGTACTCGGGCTCCTCGGCGATCAGACCGGCCGCGGCCTCCGTGGCGAGGGAGCGCAGCTCGGCCTCGTCCGAGCCGGGGTGACGGCCCCGCAGCGCGGCGGCGGCGACCTTGCCCGGGTCGGTGGCGGGCAGATCTGCGGTGAGATCGGTCAGGGTGCGCAGCAGCGCGGTCCCGGGACCGCCGGCGTCCGTGGTGGTGACGGAACCTGAAACCGGATCTGCGGGCGCGATGGTCACGTGTGGCTCTCCCTCGCTCGGCTGGGGGCCTGGGCGGGAGGTGCTCGACGGATCGCTCGCCGGCATGCCACGTGCACGAGGGCATGCCGCACAGCGCCCATCGGCCCAACCGCGAGGCCCGGACGTCTTCCAACACCCGTGCCGAGCGGGCTCGGTCGTGGGTGTGCTGCCGGCAGGTCCTCGGACTGGTGGTGCGTATATGGGCACACATACACCGTTGCGGGACAGTTCCGGATTTCCACCGGATTCCCCTGCGGCGACAGCGAGGACGAGCATACATCTAGTGCCGGGCTCCGTACGCGCCCCCACATGTTGTGTCGCCCCGTCATGAGGTGGTCGCGGAATGTGCTAACGGGCAAGCGGAGGAGGCATGCGAGAGGGGGCCGCCACGCCCCGTCGTGCGGGTCGTGACGGCCCCCTGGAGGGCCGGGGCGAGGGGGCCCGGCGGGCCCCCGCTCCTAGTGCCCGCCGGGCGCTCCAGCCGTCGCCGGGGGCAGCTCCGCGCTCACCCCGGGATCGCCGGCATCGGCCGTGTAGTCCGAGGCGCGCGTCTGGTCCACCCCGTCCGGCGCCTTGACCGCGCGCAGCACGAACGTCGCCACGATGACGACGATCACATTGAGGACGAAGGCCGTCAGCCCGATGTACCCCTTCTCCCCGATGAGCGGGATCAGGTTGGTGTTCCCGAAATGCGGCTGGGTCGCGCTCGGCGTCTCGTACGCCTTCCACGTCCCGTACGCCATGCCCGCCGCCCAGCCGGCGAGCAGCGCCCAGCGGTGGGCCCAGCGGGTGAAGAGGCCGCCGACGAGCGCCGGCACCGTCTGGAGGATCCAGATGCCGCCGAGCAGCTGGAAGTTGATCGCCACCGTCTTGTCCATCGTGAGGACGAAGGCGAGCGCGCCCACCTTGACCAGCAGCGAGGCGAGCTTGGAGACCTTCGCCTCGTGCTCCGGCGACGCGTCCGGCCGGATGAACTCCTTGTAGATGTTGCGCGTGAAGAGATTTGCGGCGGCTATCGACATGATGGCCGCCGGCACGAGCGCCCCGATGCCGATCGCGGCGAACGCCACGCCCGTGAACCAGTCCGGGAACATGTTCTCGAAGAGCTGCGGGATCGCCAGCTGGCCGTTCTTGACCTTGATCCCGGCGGCGATGGCCATGAAGCCGAGCATCGCCAGCAGGCCCAGCATCAGCGAGTACAGCGGCAGGATCGTGGTGTTGCGGCGGATGACGTTGCGGCTGCGGCTGGAGAGCACGGCCGTGACCGAGTGTGGATAGAGGAACAGCGCCATCGCCGAGCCGAGCGCGAGCGTCGCGTACGACCACTGCGCCTGCCCCCCGGTGATCAGCGAACCGCTCGGCTTCCCGGTCTTGGGGTTTGTGGTCGCGAACGCCTCGCCCGCCTTCGCGAAGATATGGTCGAAGCCGCCCAGGCGGATCGGGATGTAGACGATCGCCACGCCGATGACGATGTAGATCAACGCGTCCTTGACGAAGGCGATCAGCGCCGGCGCGCGCAGCCCGGAGGAGTAGGTGTAGGCCGCGAGCACACCGAAGGCGATCAGCAGCGGCAGGTCCTTGACGAACCAGTTGGTGTTCTCGCCGCCGCCCACGCCCATGACGTCCAGAACGGCCTGTATTCCGACGAGTTGGAGGGCGATGTACGGCATCGTCGCGAGGATCCCGGTGAGCGCGAGCGCCAGCGAGAGCCCCCGGGACCCGAAGCGGCCGCGCACGAAGTCCGAGGACGTCACGTATCCGTGCTTGTGCGCCACCGACCACAGGCGCGGCAGGAAGGTGAAGACGAGCGGGTAGCACAGGATCGTGTACGGCACCGCGAAGAAGCCCGCGGCCCCGCCCGCGTAGATCGCCGCGGGGACGGCGACGAAGGTGTACGCCGTGTAGAGGTCGCCGCCGAGCAGGAACCAGGTGATCCAGGTGCCGAAGGAGCGGCCGCCGAGCCCCCACTCGTCGAGGTTGTCGGCGTTCTCGGCACGCCGCCAGCGCGAGGCCAGGAAGCCCATGACCGTCACGACCAGGAAGAAGATGATGAAGACGGCGAGTGCCACGCCGTTCACGCCGTCCTTCACCGCTGCTCACCGCCCCGGCGGGCGCGGGTCGTCCGCTCGTGCCGGCGCACGATGGCGTAGGCGACGACCGTGAGGGCCGTGGAGAGCACCACCCACAGCATCTGGTACCAGTAGAAGAACGGGATGCCGATGAGGGCCGGGGTGAGCCGGGAGTAGGAGTCGACCCACAGCATCGCCCCGAAGGGCAGGGCCAGGCATATGCCCGCGACGATCAGTGGCACGGTGACGACGACGCGTTCGCGGCCGCCGTTCCCAGGTGGTTCGGACATGCAATGACTCCGTCCCCTGCGCGATCCCAGTGTGTGATCTTGCGTAATGCGCAGGAAATCTAGGGGAGGCCGCCTCCGGGCGTCACCCCCCGTCCGGATATCGGTATGACAACGTCCCGCCGTCTCGACATGCCCGCCGCGCCCGAATAGCGCGAAATGTAGGCATTTAAAGTCATGAGCTGATTATTCTGCTGAACACGCGCTGCGAACGCGTGCTGTGGGGCGGCGTCACCGAACGACCGCGCCGTGTGCCGTGTCCACCTCGCCCAGCCCCAACCCGCGAAGGACGCCCACGAGATGCCCTTCCTCCAGCACCGCCGTTCCCTCGTGGCGCGAGCCGCCCACGGCACCCCCCGGCGCGCGCTCGGCACCCTCCTCCTGCTGTGCGTCGTGGCCCTGCTGGCCGCCGTGGCCGGACAGGGGACCGGCACCCGGCTCGCCCCGGGCGGCTGGACCCCGCAGCGGGCGGAGTCCACCCGGGCCGACGCCTTCCTCGCCGCCCGCTTCGGCGCCGGGCAACCCCACCTCCTGCTGGTCGCCACCGCGCCCGGCTCGGTCGACGCGCCCGACGCCGAGCGCGCGGGCCGCGCCCTGACCCGGCGCCTCACCGCCGACCCGCGCACCGCCTGGGTGCACGGCTACTGGCCGCAGCACACCCACGAACTCCGCAGCCGTGACCGGCACAGCGCCGTCATCGCCGTACGGTTCGCCGGGAACGAGCGCGCCCGCCTCGACGCCAGCAAGGCCGTCGCCGACCGCGAGGCCGGACGGCGGGGACCGCTGACCGTGCGGGTCTCCGGCGAGGCGGCGCTGTTCGCCGAGATGGAACGCCTGAGCACCGAAGGCGCCCTCGTCGCCGAACTCGTCGTCGCGCCGCTCGTCCTCCTCGTCCTGCTGTGGATCTTCGGCAGCCTCGTGGCCGCTCTCCTGCCCGTCGTCGTCGGCGGCTTCGCCGTCGTCACCACGACCGCCCTGCTGCGCCTGCTCACCGAGGTCATGACCGTCTCGGTGTTCGTCCTGAACATCGCCACCGCGCTCGGCTTCGGACTCGCCGTCGACTACTGCCTGCTCATGGTCAGCCGCTACCGCGAGGAACTCGCCGACGGGGCCACGCCCGTCCTCGCCGCCGAGCGCGCGCTGCGCACCGCCGGCCGTGCCGTCGCCTTCTCCGCGACAACGGTCGCCGCCGCGCTCGGCGCCCTGATGGTCTTCCCCCTCCCGCTGACCCGCTCCCTCGCCCTCGGCGGAGCCGCCGTCGCCGTCTGCTCGGCCGCCGGGGCACTGCTCGTCCTGCCCGCACTCCTGGTCCTGCTCGGCCCGCGCGTCAACCGCTTCGACCTCTTCGCCCGCTGGCGCCGCGGCGCCGGCCGCCCGCTCGCGGAGGGCCGCTGGTACCGGCTGGCACTGTGGGTGACCCGCCGCCCCGCGGCCGTGGCCCTCGGCACCCTGCTCCTCCTCGGCCTGCTCGCCGCCCCCGGGGCCGCCGTGCGGTTCGGCATGTACGACGACCGCATCCTCCCCGCGTCCTCACCGGTCGCCCAGGCGGCACGGCGCCTGCGCACCGACTTCGCGGGAGAGACCGGCAACGCGGCGAGCGTCGTCCTGCCCGATCTGCACGTCGCACTGCCGACCGACGACCCGGGCGCCGCCGGGACGAACACCGGCACCCCCGACTCCGGCGACGACGCCGACACCGACACCGAACCGCCCCCCGCCCGCGGGGCCCGCGCGCCGAGCCTGCGCTCCGCCTCCGACGCGGCCGCCCTGCACGCCTACGCCCGCCGCCTGTCCCGCCTCCCGGACGTACGCCGCGTCCGGACCGCCACCGGCGTCTACCGCGACGGCACGCTCATCGCGCCCCCCGGCCGCTGGGCCGCCGCCTACACCGGCCCCTCCGGCAGCTGGCTGAGCGTCACCCCCGTGGGCGACTCCCCCCTCTCCCCGGCCGGCCGCCGCCTGACCGAGCGCCTGCGGCAGGTCCGCGCGCCCGTACCCGCCCTGGTCGGCGGCCCGGGGGCCCGGCTGACCGACACCGAGGACGCGCTGCGGGACCCGCTGCCGCTGGCCGTCCTGCTGACCGTCGCCGCCACGCTCGTCCTGCTCTTCCTCTACACGCGCAGCCTGCTCGTCCCCCTCAAGGCCGTCCTGCTCAACGCGCTGAGCCTCGCCGCCACCTTCGGGATCGTCGTCGCCGTCTTCCAGCAGGGCCGCCTCGACGCCCTGTTCGGCCCGGTGAACAGCACCGGCACCACCGACGTGATCATCCCCGCCGTGATGTTCTGCACCGCTTTCGGCCTGTCCATGGACTACGAGGTCTTCCTCCTCTCCCGCATCCTGGAGGAACACCGCCACGGCGCCCCCACCGACCTCGCGGTCGCCACCGGCCTCCAGCGCACCGGCCGTCTCTTCACGACCGCCGCCGTCGTCTTCGCCGTCGTGATGGCCTCGCTCGCCGCCTGCGACCTGGTCATGCTGCGGCTCATCGGCTTCGGCCTGGCCGTCGCCGTCCTCCTCGACTGCACCCTGGTCCGCGCCCTGCTGGTCCCCGCGATCATGTCCCTGGTCGGCCGGGCCAACTGGTGGCCGGCCTCCCGCCACCGCCCCGACGGCCGCGTCCCCGCCCCCGGCGAGGGCGAGCACCGGGACGCGGCCGGCCAACTGGTGGGCTGACGGACCGGCCGGATATCCGCATGACGCGCCTCCGGGGGACCGACACAATGCGACCATGCCCGATCAAGAACCCACCGGCTTCCGCCACAAGCCCACCCTCACCGGGGAGCTCGTCCGGCTCCGCCCCGTCACCGCCGAGGACGTCCCCGCGCTCCTGCCCATGCTGCGTGACCCGGAGGTGGCACGTCTGACGGGCAGCCATGCCGAACTCGACGAGGCCGCGATACGGACCTGGTACGCGACCCGCGGCGAGCAGGACGGCCGGCTGGACCTCGCCGTGGTCGAGCGGGCCACGGGGGAGGTCGTCGGGGAGGTGGTCCTCAACGACTGGGACCCCGGCAACGAGAGCTGCGGCTTCCGGATCTGCCTGGTGCCCGGCGTCCACGGCCGGGGACTCGGCACCGAGGCGACCCGGCTGATCGTCGACCACGGCCTCCGGCGGCTGGGGCTGCACCGCATCTCCCTGGAGGTCTACGCCTTCAACCCGCGCGCCCGCCGCGCCTACGAAAAGGCCGGCTTCGTCGCCGAGGGCGTGCTCCGAGAGGCGCTGCTGTGGGAGGGGGAGCGGGTGGACGCGGTGGTGATGTCGGTCCTGGCGCGGTGACGGTCCGGTGGCTTCGGGACCCGGCCGGCCGGTGCCGGCCCCGCGCCGTGTCCCGAAGCCACCGCACGCTAGTGAGCCACTCCGCTCGTGTCGATCGTGAACTTGCCGCTCGCCTTCCCGTTGAACGTCCCCTTGGTGATCCACTCGATCAGCGCCGCCTTGAGCGTGGCGTGCGGGCCGTCCCAGGGGGTGTCGGGCTCCTGGCCGTAGGCCGCCGTGTGGGCCGGGGGTTTGCAGCGGGTGCCCGAGCAGCCCTCCGTCAGGAGTTGGTGGCTCGCGCATCTGACCTGGACCAGCACTTTGTTGGACATGGACGACGGAAGCGCGCCGTAGATGTCGGTCGAGTTCGACGCCGGCAGCACCTTGTCGTCGAGTCCGTGAACGACGAGGGTCGGCGCGGTCAGCTGTCCGGCGACGGCGGCGTTCCAGCCGTAGCCGGAGAAGGTGGGCGAACGCTGGACGCCCGCCGGGTGGGAGGCGTCCGTCCCGCCCCAGTCGCGGCCGAGGACGTCCTCCTTCATGCTCTGCTTCCAGGTCTGGTCCGGGCTGCCCGGGACGACGTGGCCGGTGCAGTCCTTCTCGCTGGACGGCGGCATCGCCCAGCCGCTGTCGATGCCCTTGCGTTCGCCGACGGTCAGGGGGAAGGAGACGAATCCCCCGGGCGGCTGGCTGTCCTCCGTCGGGCCGCCGAAGATGGACGACAGGAAGACGACGCGGTTCACCTTCGCGATCACGGCGCCGGTGTTGGGGACGTGCGTGTTGCCCGGGTACAGGGCCCGCGCCACGCGCTGCCCGCCCAGCGAGTAGCCGAGGAGCGTGACCTTGCCGTCCGTCGGCCTGGCGCGGTCGACGGCGTCCTCGACGACCTGGCCGATGTCCCGGGCCCAGACGTCGGTGGTGCCGAAGCGGACGTTGCTGGAGTGCGCGTGCCGCTGCCCGCGAAGCGGGTTGGTGGCCAGGACCGTCCCCTGCTGGTCGAGGGGGAAGACCGGGTTGTGGGTGCGGTCGCACCCCTCGCCGAAGGGGCAGGAGCCGTCCGAGGCGTAGGCCCGCAGGCTGGCGTTGTCCGGATCGTCCAGGCCGTGGTCGAAGCGCGTGGAGCGGCCGTAGCCGAGCATGCTCGGCGCGAAGGTGTCGATGCCCGCCCGCGCCAGTCCTGCCTGCACGCTGAGCGCGTTGCCGCCCTGGCTGTTGCCCTGCAGATCGAAGGCGACCGACCCGGGGAGCGTCCGGCCGTGCACGAGCACGGCGGCCCGCACGGGCGTCTGCTCGCACTTGCCGTGCTGGTACTCCGGCCGGACGCGGTGGACCTGGAGCTTCGCCGGACGGCCGTCGAACTGGTGGTCAGGCATCAGCCCGGCCGGCACCTTGAAGTGCAGCCAGTAGTCGTCGGTGGCGATGCCGGTCGGCGTCTGGTCGCAGGGTCCGTCGGCGGACCGGAAGTCGAGGATCGCCAGCAGCCCGCCGATGCCGAGCACGCACGAGAGCAGCAGGATCCCCAGGACGCGCCCGCGACGCGCCGGGCGCTGAGGTGTGTTCGGGGTGCTGTTCACGGGATCTCCTGACCGGGCCGCCTCAGCCCTGCAAGCAGCTTCCCGGGCACCCGGGGCCCCCGCTACGCGGACGCGGCCGAAAGGACGACACTGCGGCGCGGCCCGCCCGGCCCGCCTGCCGGGCCCGTCACCCCCGCCGCGCCCCCGGCGTGACGTCCGGCATCCGGCCGATCGCCCGCAGGATCTCCTCGCGGTTCTTCGCGCGCTTGACCCAGGCCGGCAGCCGGCCGACCACCGTCATCTTCCGCCCGTGCTCGTACCAGGGCGCCCGCTCGCGCAGGGACGCCTGGACGAACCGGCGGACGAGCTCCAGGTGCTCGGGGTTGTAGGCCCACAGCCACCCGTGCCGGGTCTCGGTCTGCAGCCACAGCGGGGCCCCGAAGTACGGCTCGCGGACGGCGCCGCCGCCCGCACGGTGCAGCGGGACGACGTTGCCCGCCCAGCGGCGGGCCGTTCCGCAGCCGCCGCAGGTCAGCCGGCGCGGTACGAACAGGCTCGGGCCCTGATCACCCGGACTCCGCACGACCCGCGCCGGCCCCGCGCAGGCCGGGCAGCGGACGAGGATCAGGCCGAGGAAGTCGTACTTCGTCTTCTGCGGATCGCGGAAGCGGAGCGGTGGCGAGGACATGGCGGGACCTGCCGTCTCAGGCGGAGACCGCCCGGAACGGCTCCGCGTAGGCGAAGGTGCCCCGCAGCTCCGGCCGGTGGGCGGTCAGGGTGCGGACCACGTGCCCGACGACCTGCCCCTGCTCACCGGCCGCCACGAGCGACAGCGCCGGCAGCCAGGCGTCGCGGGTGCCGCGCAGTGCGTCGAGGAGGGTGACCTCGACGGGCAGCGACGCGCCCGCCCGGGCGAGGGCGGCCGCGGTGACCGCGCGCACGGCCGGTACGTCGGCGGGGGTTTCCCGGCGGATCAGCATCGTTCCAGTCTGGGCGGCGGACCGGTGCCCTCGCAAAGGGATATTCCGCCCGGCGGCCATTGACAACAGAAGTGTGTGAATGGCCGCTCAGCAGGTGTTGGACCCCCGGCCCGCCCTCCGGCGAGGCTTGGCGCATGCCTTCTTCCACCGCCTCCCGCACCCCGCTCCTCGCCGTCTCCGGCGCCACCCTCGTGGCCGCGGACCAGTCCGGCGTGGCGCGGTGCGGGCCGCGCGAGCCGTCCGGTCCGTACGGGCGGCTGCTCGCCGTGCCCGGCGCCCGGGCGTTCGTCGTATGGGGGCTGCTCGCGCGGTTGCCCATGGGCATGTTCGGGGTCGGCGCCGTACTGATGATCTCCGCCGCGCGTGGGTCGTACGCGCTCGCCGGTGCCGTCACCGCGACCGGGCTCGCCGCGACGGCCGTCGTCGCGCCGTGGACGGCACGGCTCGTGGACCGGTACGGGCAGGCCCGCGTCGCCGTGCCCGCCGCCGCCGTCGCCGCGCTGGCATCGCTGGCGCTGGTGGCGTGCGTGCGCTACGGCGCGCCGACGTGGACGCTGTTCGCGGCGTATGCGGCGACCGCGACCACGCCCAACAACGGCGGGATGGCGCGGGCCCGCTGGGCGTACCTCCTCCGCGACGACCCGGCCGCGCGGCACACCGCCAATTCCTTCGAACAGGCCGCCGACGAGGCGTGCTTCATGCTGGGGCCGGTGCTCGCCGCCTTCCTGTGCACGTCGCTCTTCCCGGAGGCGGGCACGCTCGCCGGCGCCGCGATGTTCCTGACGGGCACGGTGCTGTTCGCCGCCCAGCGGCGCACCGAGCCGCCGCCGGCGCCCCGTGTGGCCGCCGGGCGCGGGAGCGGCAGGCCGGTCGTGCTGCTGGGCGTCTTCGTCTGCACGGGCGCGCTGTTCGGCTCGCTGGAGGTGGTGACCATCGGCTTCGCCGACGCGCTCGGCCACCGCCCGGCGGCCGGGGCCGTGCTGGGACTCCAGGCGGCCGGATCGTGCGCCGCCGGTCTGCTGTACGGGCTGCTCCGCCCGGCCGGAGAGGCGGGCGCCCGCTTCCGGCGCGCTCTGGCGGGGATGGCCGGCATGGCCTTCCTGCCGCTGCTCGCGGCCGCCACCGGCAGCCTCCTGGTCCTGGCCGGTGCCCTGTTGCTCGCGGGCATGGCGACCGCGCCGACCATGGTCACCGGCATGGGGCTGGTGCAGAGCACGGCGCCGGCCGGCCGGCTGAACGAGAGCATGACGCTGGCCGTGACGGCGCTGCTCGCCGGCATCGCGGCCGGCTCGGCGGCGGGCGGCTGGAGCGTGGAGCACCTGGGCGCCGCCACCGGCTACGCCGTGCCCGTCACGGCCGCCGTGCTCGCGCTGATCACCGCGACGGCCGGCCGGGCCGGGGCGTAGGCGACGATTCTTGCGGGGGGCCGCACGGGGTACCCGTTCCGGAGACGTCCGGCCGGTGGGGAGGGTGGTGCTGCATGCTCGACGAGCTGGATCGCGGTCTGGTCCACGCCCTGCAGATCGACGGGCGCGCCCCGTTCAGCAGGATCGCCGGGGTGCTCGGCGTGTCGACGCAGACGATCGCGCGGCGCTACCGGCGGCTGCGGGCCGAGGCGGGGCTGCGGGTGGTCGGGGTGGCCGACCCCGGGGCCGCCGGGCTGACGCAGTGGCTGGTGCGGCTGACGGCCACGCCGGGCACCGCGCAGGCGCTGGCGCATTCGCTGGCGCGGCGCGACGACACGTCGTGGGTCAAGATGACCTCCGGCGGGACGGAGATCTTCGCCGTCGTGCACGCGCCGCACGGTGCGGCGGGGTCGCGTTCGCTGCTGCTGCACGACATTCCGCGCAGGGCCGGGATCACGGCGGTGTCCGCGCACTGCCTGCTGCACATGTACCTCGGGGGCCCGACGTCGTGGCGGGGCAGGGCGGACGCGCTCAGCGCGGAACAGCGGGAACGGCTCGTGCCGCTCGGCGTGGCGGTGAGCGCGCAGCCGGGGCAGGAGCAGCGCCGTGCCGGGGACCAGGAGCTGCTGGAGGTGCTGCGGCGGGACGGGCGGGCCGGTTACGCCGAACTGGCCGCCGTCAGCGGCCTGTCGGAGGCGACCGCCGCCCGCCGGCTGGCCGATCTGCGGGCGCGGGGCGCGGTGTTCTTCGACGTCGAGGCCGACACCGCCGGCTTCGGGGTGACGACGCAGGCGCTGCTGTGGATGTCCGTCGCGCCGGCGCACCTCGACCGCGTGGCGACCGCGCTCGCCGGGCACCGCGAGCTCGCCGTGGTGGCGGCGACCACCGGGCGCACCAACCTCCTCGCGCACGCGCTGTGCACGGACCCGGCGGACCTGCACCGCTACCTCACCCTGCGGCTCGGCGCCCTCGACGCGATCCTCGCGCTGGAGAGCGCGCCGGTGCTCAGCACCCTCAAGGCGGTGGGTCCGGCGGCCCCGGCGAGGGGTCGTACGGCGTCGCGTACCGTGGCGGAATGACCCACGCCCTCGACGCCGTCGAAGCCGCCGCCATCGCTCTGCAGGAGCGTTCCTGGATCCCCACGGCCGAGGAAATCGCCCTCGGCCGCGACTTCTTCGCCCGGCGCGAGGCCGTGGAGCCGCGGCTGCTGCCGGGCATGCCCGCCTGCCGGAATCCGCAGGGCTGGGCGACGCAGCACGTGCTGTGGCTGGAGGACGTCGGCAGGCTCGCCGAGCACGTCGCCGAGGCGTGGCGCGGCTACCTGCCGCACAGTCACATGCTTGCGCTCCTCGACGCCTACGCGGCCCAGGCCCGGCCCGCGCTGCCGCTCGCGGCCCGGCTGGCGCGGGAGTGGGAGACGGAACGGCCGGAGCCGTGTTCGCAGCAGGAGGCGGTCTGGTGGGAGGACTGGCACCTGCCGGCGGACCAGCGGCAGCAGCTGGATGCGCTGACGGAACGTCTGATCATCATCGGGTCGGTGCTGGTCACGGCCGTGAACGCGGGCGGGGCGGGGTAGGGGCGCCCCGGGGCCGTACGTCAGACGAACTCCGCGTGCAGCACGGCCGCCCTGTCCGTCGCGGCCGGCGGTACGCGCCCGTCGCGCACCCGCTCCAGCAGCTCGTTCTGCGGCCGGTACGCGCAGGAGCCGCACACGTCCGTGCGCAGGGGATCCGCCGCCTGCCACGCGGCGCGCGGCTCGCCGTCGAGGACGGCGGCGTAGCCGTGTTCGACGACATTGCCCAGGCGGTACGCGGCATGGCCGTGGACCTGCGGGCAGGGGTAGAGATGGCCGTCCGGGTCGACGGTGGTGACGAAGCGGCTGTAGTGGCAGTGCGCGAAGCCGCCGGCCTCCCCGTCCTCCCCGGCCTCCTCCTGCTCCGGCTCCGCCGGGAACGAGACGGCGAAGTCGCCGTCCGCCAGGGCCGCCGCCTCCGACAGCGCCTCGGTCACCGCGTGCATCAGCGACTGGAGGGCGGCGATGGACCGCAGGCCCAGCGTCCCGGGGAATTCCGGTTCGAAGCGTATGTAGTGCGCCCCCGCGTCGCGGGCCGCGCGCGCCGCCGGAACGATCCCGCGGTGATCGCCGGCCGTGACGGGACAGTGGAAGCCGATGCGGAAGTCCGGGTCGATCGCCGACTGCCGCAGCCGGCCGGGCTCCGGCAGGGAAGGGGAGCAGGCGCCGGGCGGGCCGCCGAGGCGGATCCGGACCCGGGTGTGTGTGGAGGCGACGCACTCCGCCACGGCGGGGTGGTCCAGGCGGGAGCCGTCGGTGTCCAGGCCGATGCGCAGGCCCTCCTCGTGCGCGGCGTCGCAGACGGCGGGGTAACCGGGATGCGCCGTGCACGCGCTGTCGCCGTCCACGGGGCCGCCGCCGAAGGTCACCGCGCGGCCGCCGTGCGACGCGAACTCCCGTATCAGCGCGATCGCGTCGCCGGTCGCCCCGATGCCGAGCCGCAGGTGGACGGGCCGGAAGTCCCGGCCGTCCGCGAGACGGCGCAGCAGCTCACCGTGGGCCAGGAGTTTCCGCGAGGGGTGCATGGTCCTCCTCTCGCAACGTACGTACATGAACGTATGGCCAGAGGTTCGGCTGCCGCGACACTATGAGCCGCCGTCATGGGCGTCAATAGGACTAGACCTGGGCTCCCCCAACGCCCTACTGCTCCGTGGGGCGCTCCAGCCGTGCCACGAACTTGTAGCGGTCGCCCCGGTAGACGGACCTGACCCACTCCACCGGGCGGCCTTCCGCGTCCAGCGAGTGCCGGGACAGCATCAGCATCGGCAGGCCCACGTCCGTCCCCAGCAGCCCGGCCTCGCGCGGGGTGGCCAGGGAGGTCTCGATGGTCTCCTCCGCCTCCGCGAGATGGATGCCGTAGACCTCGGCCAGCGCCGTGTACAGGGAGGTGTACTTGACGAGGTTCCGGCGCAGGGCCGGGAAGCGCTTGGCCGACAGATGGGTCGTCTCGATCGCCATCGGCTCGCCGCTGGCGAGCCGCAGCCGCTCGATGCGCAGCACCCTGCCGCCCGCCGTGATGTCCAGCAGCCCGGCCAGGCGGTCGTCGGCGGTGACATAGCCGATGTCCAGCAGCTGGGAGGTCGGCTCCAGGCCCTGGGCGCGCATGTCCTCGGTGTAGGAGGTCAGTTGCAGCGCCTGCGAGACCTTGGGCTTGGCGACGAACGTCCCCTTGCCCTGGATGCGCTCCAGCCGGCCCTCGACGACCAGCTCTTGCAACGCCTGGCGCACCGTGGTGCGCGAGGTGTCGAACTCGGCCGCCAGGGTGCGCTCCGGCGGCACCGGGGTGCCGGGGGGCATGGTTTCGGTCATGTCCAGCAAATGGCGTTTGAGCCGGTAATACTTGGGAACGCGCGCCGTTCGCACGCCTGTCCCGGCGCCGCCGCTCTCCGTGCCGTCCTCGGTCGCCATGGCGTGCCTTCCCGACTCCGATCCTGCTGCCGTCACCGGCGCTCCTCCGTCCATCGCCGTCACATGGTGGCACGGGCCGAGCCCGAGGGGCCCGGAGATACCCGGGCGGACCTCGAGGTGTCGGTCCGGTAACGGAGCCGACAGCGACTCTTATACACCCTTGACACCCCAAAAGGTCTAGGCCAAGCTGCGGGCACTGGTCTAAACCATTAAAGACCACATCCGGTCCTTGAGGAGAGTGCTGTGAAGCGAGGGCTCATAGCGGCGACGGGTGTCGCGGCCATGTTGGTGAGTGTTGCTGCCTGTGGGTCCGGTGGGTCCGATGACGGCGGCGACGACGCCGGCGGTTCCCAGGGCAAGAAGCTGACCGTGTGGTTCATGGATGGCTCGAATCCGCCGGGCTGGACGAAGGCCGTCCAGGCCGAGTTCGAACAGAAGACCGGCGCGAAGCTCGACATCCAGGTCCAGAAGTGGGACGGCATCCAGCAGAAGCTGACCACGGCCCTCTCGGAGTCCAACCCGCCGGACGTCTTCGAGATCGGCAACACCCAGACCCCCTCCTACGCGGAGACCGGCGGCCTCGCCGACCTCAAGGACCTGAAGAAGGAGATCGGCGCCGACTGGACCGACTCCCTCAACAAGCCGGCCGTCTTCGAGGGCACGCAGTACGCCGCGCCCTGGTACGCCGCCAACCGCGTGGTCATCTACAACAAGCGGATCTGGGCCGACGCGGGCATCAAGGACGTGCCGAAGACCCGCGCCGACTTCTTCAAGGACCTCCAGGCCATCAAGGACAAGGGCGAGGCCGAGCCGCTCTACCTGCCCGGCCAGAACTGGTACTTCTTCGACGGCCTGACCATCGGCACCGGCGCGGACCTGGTGAAGAAGGACGGCGGCAAGTGGGTCTCCAACCTCGGTGACCCCAAGGTCGCCAAGGCCATGGACGTCTACAAGCAGTACCAGGCGTTCAGCCAGGCCCCCAAGGACAAGGACGAGGCCACCCCGCAGCAGGCCGACGTCTTCGCCAAGGGCAAGACCGGCGCCTTCATCGGCATGGGCTGGGAGGCCGCCACCGCGATCAAGGCGAACCCGCAGATCGAGAAGGAGATCGGCTACTTCACCGTGCCCGGTGAGACCGCCGACAAGCCCGAGGGCGTCTTCCTCGGCGGCTCCAACCTCGCGATCGCCGAGGGCAGCAAGAAGAAGGACCTCGCCAAGGAGTTCCTGAAGATCGCGCTGTCCGACAAGAACGAGGGCGCGCTGTCCAAGGAGGTCGGCTCCATCCCCAACAAGGAGTCGCTGCTGGCCAACCTCAAGGGCAACGCCGCCGCCGAGGCCGCGGCCCCCGCCGCGAAGACCGGCGGCACCACCCCGCTGATCCCCGAGTGGGCCGCGGTCGAGAACGCCCCGAACCCGATCAAGGCGTACATGACGGCCGTGCTGAACGGTAAGTCCCCGGAGGACGCCGCCAAGCAGGTCGAGGCCGAGATGAACAAGCGCCTCGGACAGAAGCAGTAACCACTCCGGTTCCGCGATCCGTACGGGCCGCCGCCACGGCGGCCCGTACGGCGCTGTGGGCACCACCCGCACCACCCGCACCACCGTTTCAGCAGCACCATCGTTTCAGCAGGGGAGAAGGCGGACGACGATGTCAGCGCAGACCCACCGGGCGACGGCCGCCGAGCCGGCGCCCCGGATACGCGAGGGCGGCGCACCGCCACCCCGCCCCGCCCGCCCGGGAGCCGCGCGCGGCGTCCCGTACCTGCTGATCCTTCCCGCCGCCGCGGCCACCGTCCTGGTGCTCGGCTGGGTCCTGCTGAAGAACGGCCTGCTGTCCTTCCAGAACCTCAACAAGCGGCAGCTGAT
This sequence comes from Streptomyces sp. NPDC049577, assembly GCF_040675635.1. Lineage (NCBI taxonomy): Bacteria > Bacillati > Actinomycetota > Actinomycetes > Kitasatosporales > Streptomycetaceae > Streptomyces > Streptomyces sp. NPDC049577. The sequence continues at coordinate 3,086 of NZ_JBFAPH010000011.1, read as the reverse complement.
CCGCCACGTCACCGAGTGGGCCGGCGCCGGCAACTACACGGACGCCCTGGGCGGTTCCGACTTCTGGCACGTCACCGGACGGTCGGTGGTGTTCACCGCCGTCAACGTCGCCCTGATCATGGTGGTCGGCTGTCTGGTCGGACTGCTGCTCGCCCGGCTCGGCACCAAGCTGCGGCTGCTGCTCTCCCTCGGCCTCGTGCTCGCCTGGGCCATGCCCGTCGTCGCCGCGACCACCGTCTTCCAGTGGCTCTTCGACCAGCGCTTCGGCGTGGTCAACTACCTGCTGGACCAGCTCGGCTGGCACGCGATGCGCGACTTCAACTGGACCAGCGGACAGCTGTCCACGTTCTTCGTCATCACCGTGCTGCTCGTCTGGCAGTCGGTGCCCTTCGTCGCGATCAACCTCTACGCGGCGACCACCACGATCCCCAAGGAGCTCTACGAGGCCGCCTCGCTCGACGGCGCGGGCACCTGGAAGAAGTTCACCTCCGTGACCTTCCCCTTCCTCAAGCCCTTCTTCCTCGCCACGACCTTCCTGGAGATCATCTGGATCTTCAAGGCCTTCCCCCAGGTCTTCGTGATCAACGAGGGCGGCCCCGACCGGCTCACCGAGACCCTGCCCGTCTACGCCTTCGTCGAGGGCATGGGCAACCAGCACTTCGGCATGGGCGCCGCGATCTCCATCCTCACGATCGTGATCCTGCTGGCCCTGACGGCGTACTACCTGCGTCTCGTACTCAAGCAAGAGGAGGACGACCTGTGAGGTCCTCGTTCGCCGGACGCGTCTGGCCGGGGGCGGCGGCGGTCGTCCTCTTCGCCGTCTTCGCCTTCCCCGTCTACTGGATGTTCGCCACGGCCTTCAAGGCCAACAAGGACATCGTCTCCGACACCCCCGTCTGGTTCCCCGCGAGCCCGACCTTCGAGCACTTCGAGCGGGCGGTGCACGCGGACGGCTTCTGGACCCTGGTCGGCAACTCCTTCACCGTCACCCTGGTCGCGGTCGCCCTGTCCCTGGTCATCGCGCTGTTCGCGTCCTTCGCGATCGCCCGTATGCGCTTCAAGGGCCGCAAGAGCTTCGTCCTCGTCATGATGATGGCCCAGATGGCCCCCTGGGAGGTCATGGTCATCGCCTACTACCTGATCGTGCGCGACGCGGAGATGCTGAACAGCCTGCTGCCGCTGATCGTGATCTACACCGTCATGGTGCTGCCCTTCACCGTCCTGACGCTGCGCGGCTACGTCGCCGCCGTGCCCAGGGAGCTGGAGGAGTCCGCCATGGTCGACGGCTGCACCCGCGCCCAGGCGTTCCGCCGCGTGATCTTCCCGCTGCTGGCGCCGGGCCTGATGGCGACCTCGCTCTTCGGATTCATCACCGTCTGGAACGAGTTCCCGATGGTCCTGATCCTCAACAAGGAGCCCGCCTCCCAGACCCTGCCGCTGTGGATCACGAGCTTCCGCACCACCTTCGGCGACGACTGGGGCGCCACCATGGCGGCCTCCTCGCTCTTCGCCGTCCCGATCCTCATCCTCTTCGTCATCCTCCAGCGCAAGGCCGTAGGCGGCCTTACCTCCGGCGCGGTGAAGGGTTAGCACTGACCGATGGACACGCTCACCCGGGACGCCCTCACCGTCCTCCAGCCCGGCTTCACCGGCACCGACGCGCCCGACTGGCTGCTGCGCCGCCTCGGCGAGGGACTCGCCGCCGTCGGCCTGTTCGGGCGCAACATCCACTCGCCGGAGCAACTCGCCGCCCTCACCGCACGGCTGCGCGCCGAGCGGCCCGACGTACTGGTCGCCATCGACGAGGAGGGCGGCGACGTCACCCGGCTCGAAGTGCGCACCGGCTCCTCCTTCCCCGGCAACCTCGCCCTCGGCGTCGTCGACGACACCGCGCTGACCCGCGCCGTCGCCCGCGAGCTCGGGCGCCGGCTCGCCGCGTGCGGCGTCAACCTCAACTGGGCGCCCTCCGCCGACGTCAACTCCGACCCGCACAACCCCGTCATCGGGGTCCGCTCCTTCGGCGCGGACCCCGGGCTGGTGGCCCGCCACACCGCCGCCTATGTCGAGGGCCTGCAGTCCGCCGGCGTCGCCGCCTGCACCAAGCACTTCCCCGGCCACGGCGACACCGCCGTCGACTCCCACCACGACCTGCCCCGCATCGACGCGGACCTCGCCACGCTGCGGGCCCGGGAGCTCGTCCCCTTCCGCGCGGCGGTCGCCGCCGGGACGCGCGCCGTGATGAGCGCCCACATCCTGCTGCCCGCGCTCGACCCCGACCTGCCGGCCACCCTCAGCCCCACCGCGCTGCACGGGCTGCTGCGCGCCCCCGGGGCCGAGGGCGGCCTCGGCTTCGACGGGCTGATCGTCACCGACGGCATGGAGATGAAGGCGATCTCCGCGCGGTACGGGATCGAACGCGGCAGCGTCATGGCCCTGGCCGCCGGCGCCGACGCGATCTGCGTCGGCGGGGGACTGGCCGACGAGGACACCGTGCTGCGGCTGCGCGACGCGCTCGTCGCCGCCGTGCGCGCCGGCGAGCTGCCGGAGGGGCGGCTCGCCGACGCCGCCGCACGGGTGCGGGCCCTGGCCCGCTGGACCTCGGGCGCGGGTGCCCCGGAGGGGAGCGCGCCCGCGCCCGGGGTAGGACTGGAAGCGGCCCGGCGCGCCCTGCGGATCACCGGTTCCGGCCCGCTGACCGGGCCCGCGTATGTGGCCGCGTTCATGCCCGGGGCGAACATCGCGGTCGGCGACGAGACGCCGTGGGGCGTCGGCGCGGAGCTCGCCCGGCTGCTGCCGGGGACCGGCGCGGGGACCTACGGTCCCGGCGCGGCGGCGAACGGGGCCGCGGAAGTGGACGCGGAAGTGGACGCGGACGCGGTGCTGCGGGCGGCGGGGGAGCGGCGGATCGTCGCGGTCGTCCGCGACGCGCACCGGCACGCCTGGATGGCGGCGGCCCTCGACGTGCTGCTCGCGGCGCGGCCGGACACGATCGTGGTGGAGATGGGGCTGAACGCGGCGCCTCCGCGCGGGGCCCTGCACGTGGCCACGCACGGCGCGGCCCGCGTCTGCGGCCGGGCCGCGGCGGA
>NZ_JBFAPH010000010.1:0-48402 GCF_040675635.1 Streptomyces sp. NPDC049577 | reverse complement strand
GCCCGGCCCTCTCCGGCTCCGACACGGACGACACCCCGCCGCCGGGCGTCCGCCCCGACGCCAAGACGGAACTGATGCCGAGCGGCAGCGCGCTGCCGCGCACGGCGATCGCGCCGGCCCTGGACGCCGCGCTGGGCGGCCCCGCCGCTCCCGCTCCCGCTCCGGGGACGCCGGGCGCCGCCCCCGGCGTCCCGGGTGCCCCGCCGGCCCCGGGTGCGTACGGCTACCCGCAGGGTCCGGGTGCCTCCGCCGCCCCCGTGCCCGGTTTCCCGGGTGCGCCGAACGGTCCGGGCGCCGCCCCCGGCGCCCCGCCCGGCACTCCCGGCTTCCCGCAGGGCCCCGGCGCTCCGGGCGCTCCCGCCGCGTACGGCTATCCGCAGGCTCCGGGTGCGCCGGTTCCGCCGGCACCGGTTCCTCCGGCACCGGGCCTTCCCGGCGTCCCGCAGGCCCCGGGTGGCCCGCAGTCGCCGGCGGCCCCTCAGGGTCCGGGCACCCCCGCCGCGTACGGCTACCCGCAGGGTCCCGGTGGCCCGCAGGCGCCGGGCGTCCCCGCGCCCGCCCCGGCCCCCGGCGTCCCGCAGCCGCCGCAGCCGCCGGCCCAGCCGCAGGCGACCCGGCAGGCGACCCCGCAGGGCGACGCCCACCACGCCGCGACCGTCTTCGCCACCCCCGAGGCGATCGGCGCCGCGGGCCGTCCCGCGGCCGGTGTGCCCGCCCCGCCCGGGCCTCCCGGTGTGCCCGGCGCGCCCGCCCAGCCGCAGGCGACCCCGCAGGCGACCCCGCAGGCGGCCCCCCAGGCGCCCGGCGGTGTGCATGCCGCCGCGACGATGCTGGCCGGCGGTCCGGGCGTCCCGCAGCCGCCCGGCGTCCCGCAGCCGCCCGGCGTCCCGGGCGCACCCGGCGTGCCCGGCGCGCCGCCGGCGTCCGGTCTGCCGACCGTCGGTCCCGGCTACATGGCGGTCCTTCGCTACCGGGCCCAGGACGGGTCCGAGCAGCAGCTCATCCGCCGGAGTGCCCCCGGCACCCCGCACCCGGAGTGGCAGATCCTGCACGAGCTGCGTGCGCTCGGCGTGCCGCCGCAGCAGGTGCTGGAGCTGCACACCGAGCTGGAGTCGTGCGACCTGCCGGGCGGCTACTGCGCCCGCATGGTGCGGGAGACGTGGCCGCAGGTGCGGGTCAGTCACACGGCCGCCTACGGCCGTGACCACGCCACCCGTCAGCAGGGCGTGCGCCACCTGGTCGAGCACCAGGGTGAGTTGCACCAGGTCGCGGACGGGCCCGCGCGGCCCGCGCCGAACCGGGTGCCGCTGCCGCCGCCGGGGCAGGTGCCGCCCGCGCCGGCCGTGGCGCCGGACGTGATCGGGCGGGAGCTCGCGGAGTCGTTCGGTCCGCAGGGCGTGTTCCGGTTCGACCAGCGGGCCGTGTCCCGGCAGGGCGTGCCGGACATCGTCGCGCAGACGCTCGTCTGGGCGGGGCTGCCGGTCGACTTCGGGCCGTTCTTCTGGGGGCAGGCGCAGCCCGGGCGGCCCGTGCCGACGCTCGCCGAGCTCGCCGCCGAGCGCGGCGTGACCCCGGCGCCGGACGCCGGTTCGTATCTGGTCATGGGCAGCGACTACGGGCGCCAGCTGTGCGTCCAGTACGGTACGGCGCACATCGTGGCGGTTCCGCTGGAGGCCGGACCCGACGGGCGGCCCTCCGCGCCCCAGTTCGTCAACACGAGCCTTCCCCAGTTCGTACGCTCTTTGGCGCTGCTCGGAAAGATGTGGCGCTGGCGCTACGGGCTGACGCCGGAGCAGGCCGGGCGCTGGACCGTGGATTTCCAGGACCAGCTGGCCGCGCTGGACCCGGCGGCCCTGTCCGCGCCGGAGAATTGGTGGGCCGTGTTGCTGGAGCAGATGTGGGACGGTCTGTTCTAGCGGCCCGCCGACGTGTGGACGGCAGTAGGGCGCTCGACCCGTGGACGGCGGGACGGGCGCCCTGCGCCGTCGTTCGGCGGGTGCCGCTGCCGCAGGGTGGGCGGAGTGTCGTGTCACGGGCGCTTCGCTCGTCCGGGAATGATGTACGCCGGACCGCGTCGCATACCGGATTTCCGGATATAAGGGGCTACAAGGATGAGTTCATCGGTGTCTCCTGACGGTTTCGCTGTTGTCCGAGGCCGTGGCTACCGGCCTGAGCAGGTCGACCGCGCGGTCGCGGAGATCGCTCGCCAGCGGGATTCCGCGTGGGAGCGCGCGGCACGGCTGACGGTCCTGGCGCGGGAGATGGAGGACGAGGTCCGGCGCCTCGCCCAGGTCGTCACCAAGCTGCCCCCGCAGACGTACGAGTCGCTGGGGCCGCGTGCCCAGGGCCTGCTGACCACTGCCGAGCTGGAGGCGGCCGGGCTGCGGGAGCGGGCCGAGGCCGAGGCGGCGGAGCTGCGCGAGGCGGCCGAGGCGTACGCCCGGGAGACCCGGGACGCGGCGCACGAGCGGTCCGTGGCGGTGCGGGCGGAGGCGGAGGAGTGGGCCCGGCAGGCCCAGCTCGCCGCGCAGTCCGTCGCCGACGAACTGCGGGCCACGGTGCACCAGGAGGTCAAGGAGCTGCGTGGCGAGTCCCTGGCCGCCCTCAAGGAGATGAGGCAGCGCTCGGCCATGATCCTGGCCGAGCAGGAGAAGGACCACGCGGAGCGCTGGGACGCGGCGGGTCGTGAGATCGCCGAGCGTGAGGCGGCGATGGAGGCGCGCGTGGCGGCGCTGGAGGAGTACGCGCGCACCGCCCTGAGCGAGGCGCAGCGCCGGTACGCGGACACGGAGGAGTCCGCCCGGCACGGTCAGGAGGACGCCGAGGCGCAGGCGGCGGCGGTCATCGCGCAGGCGCGGGTGCGTGAGGAGCGCATCGTGCGCGACACGGAGCGGGTGCTGCGCGAGCACGAGGAGCGGCGCGAGGAGTTGCGCTCGCACATGGCGCATGTGCGGCACAGTCTCGCGGCGCTGACGGGCAAGCCGGTCGTGGAGGACGCGGGAGCGGAGGGCTAGCCGGATCGATGGCTCTTCACCCGGGCTGCGGGCGGTCCGGCACCGCCGGGCCGGTCGCGGCGGGCTGAGCGCCGTTGCGGCGGGGAGAGGGTCCGGGGGCAAGCCCCCGGACCCTGCGGACCCCGGCCTCGTCAGTTCTTCTTCGACGTCGCCTTCGGGGTGGGGGCCGGGGTCGTCGCCGGCGTCGTCGGCGTCTTCGCCGCCGCCGGCGTCACCGTCAGCGTGACGTCGAGGATCTTGCCCTCGGCCGTCGTCAGGCGGAGCAGGAACGTGCCCGCCTGCTGGTCCGCCGTCAGCTGCGGCACGCTGATCAGCCCGTCCTCGTCGGCCGCCGGCAGGGCCAGGGTCCGTACCGGCTTGCCCGCCGCGTCCTTGAAGTACGGGCCCACGCCGGCCGGCAGGGCCGTGCCGTCGGAGGCGAGGACGGTGGCGGTCGCCTTCGTGCCGGCGACCGGCTTGCCGGACTTGCCGAGGGCCTGGACGACGAGCTTCTGGGCGAAGGCGGTGTTCGCCGTCGCCGTCAGCGGCTCGCCCTTGCCGGGCCGGACGAGCTTGTCGGCCGTGGGGGCCTTGACGGTCGCGGCGAAGTCCACGCCGATGTTCTTGCCCTCGACCTCGGCGCGGATCGTGAAGTCGCCGGCCCGGTCGCCCGCCAGGATCTCCGGCGAGACCGCCTCGCCGTTCTTGTCCACGGTGAGGGTGGCCGTGCGCTTGCCGTCCTCGAAGCGGGCGCCGGTCTTCAGGCCGATGATCTCGAACGTGATGCGGGTGCCGGCCGGGGCCGGCTTGCCGGCGGTGTCGAGGGCGCGCACCTTGGGCCGCTCGGCGAACGTCTCGCCGGCGGTGGCCTCCAGCGACTCCTCGCCGACGCGCTCCAGGCGGTCGACGACGGGCGTCGTCGGCGGCTTGGGCGGCTTCGGCTTGTCCGTGCCGTGGTCGCCGCCGCCCGGCTTGCTCGGGGTGGTCGGCGTCGTCGGGGTACGGGGCTTGCTCGGGGTGCTCGGGGTGCTCGGGGTGCTCGGCCGGGAAGGCGCCGGCGTCGTGCCCGGCCAGGAGGGTGCCGGCGAGGTGGGGGTCGGGACCCCGGTGTCGGGGAGCGAGCCCGCGCCGCCGTGCTGGTAGGTGCGCATCCAGGCGACGACCGCGTTGACGTACTCGCGGGAGGGGTTGTAGCTGAGGATGGCCTTGTCGAGGTCGCCCGCGTCGTCCATGTTCCTGTTGCCGGCGCACAGGTAGCGGGCGGTGGAGGCGGCGGCGTCGAAGATGTTGTTGGGGTTGGCGACGCCGTCCCCGTTGCCGTCGGTGCCGAAGCTCTGCCAGGTGGAGGGGATGAACTGGGTGGGGCCGACGGCGCGGTCGTACTGCGCGTCGTCGTCCCAGCGGCCCTGGTCGGTGTCGGTGACGGTCGCGAACTGGCCGCCGGTCAGGCGGGGGCCGAGGATCTTCCGGTCCGTGGAGCCGTCGGCGTTGAGTCTGCGGCCCTCCATCGTGCCGTGCTCGGACTCGACCTTGCCGATGCCCGCGACGAGCTCCCACTTGATGTGGCAGCCCGGCCAGCGGGAGGCGGCTATGCGCTCGGCGTTGCGGTAGGCGGCGAGGGCGGTCGCGGGGATGCCCGTGCTGCCGTCGGGGGTGTCGCCCGGCGTGCTGCCGGGGACCGTGCCGCCGGGAGGGGGAACCAGATCGGGAAGGGTCAGGTCGGGGGTGCCGTGCGGCCGGCTCTGCGGGTTGTCCGGACCGGGCGAGGGGTCCGTGCCGTCCGCGGCGTTGTGCGGCGGGCTCGCGCCGACCGCGGCGGTGGTCAGACTGGCGACCAGAAGGGCAGTGCACAGTCCCTGACGGGAGACGCTGGCAGCGCGAGTACGGAGTATCTTCACTGAGGCTGCTTCCTTCGGAGACCGGCGGCCGTGCGAAGGGGGGCGCATCAGTCTCCCCCCTCGGCCATAAGACCGAACACTAATTCCCACCGACCCCAATTGTCTTGCCCGGGGACCGGCTTCACGTCTTCTTCGCCACGCGTTCCCCCGCACGAGGCCGCCCCCGAATCCGCGCGCGGACGCGTATCGCGGTTGTGGTTGACGCGGCGTAAGGATGCAGCCTCTACCCCGAGACGGAAGCGGCTCTTCGGGCCCCGTCCCCTAGGGGACGGGGTGTGCGTTCTCCTCCTCGCGTTTCGTACCGCAGCAGGAGGGGCGGCGCCTCCCCCGCTGCCTAGCCTTTTACCGGCGGCTTACGGGCGGCCCGGGGCCGGTGGTGGGGCTGGCCCCACCCCGAAGACCCGGGCGGGCACCATCGCGGCCGCCCCCCGGTTCCCGCAGGCTTGGAGCCCCAGGAGCCGTCACACCGTGTGACGCACTGACGTAATGCACTGACATAAGGCATAGGAGAACTCACCGTGACAACGGCGGTATCGATTCCCAGGACCGGGGGCAGCGGAGGGCATGCCGGCGTCGCGGCGAGGGCCCGGCAGGTCGTGAAGGCGTACGGGTCGGGGGAGACCCGGGTCGTGGCGCTGGACCACGTGGACGTGGACATCGAGCGCGGGCGGTTCACGGCGATCATGGGGCCGTCCGGCTCCGGCAAGTCGACGCTGATGCACTGCCTGGCCGGGCTGGACACGGTCACGGCCGGCCAGATCTATCTGGACGAGACCGAGATAACCGGCCTCAAGGACAAGAAGCTCACCCGGCTGCGCCGGGACCGCATCGGGTTCATCTTCCAGGCCTTCAACCTGCTGCCGACGCTCAACGCCCTGGAGAACATCACGCTCCCGATGGACATCGCGGGCCGCAAGCCGGACAAGGAGTGGCTGGAGCGCGTCGTGGAGACCGTCGGTCTCTCCGGCCGGCTGAAGCACCGCCCGAACCAGCTCTCCGGCGGTCAGCAGCAGCGTGTGGCCGTCGCCCGCGCCCTGGCCGCCCGTCCCGAGATCATCTTCGGTGACGAGCCGACCGGGAACCTGGACTCCCGCGCCGGCGCCGAGGTGCTCGGCTTCCTCCGCCGCTCGGTGGACGAACTGGGGCAGACCATAGTGATGGTGACGCATGACGCCGTCGCCGCCTCCTACGCGGACCGCGTGCTCTACCTGGCCGACGGGCGCATCGTCGACGAGATGCGCGACCCCACGGCCGAGGCGGTCTTCGAGCGCATGAAGAGTTTCGACGCCCGGGGACGGGTGTCGTGACCGTCCTCAAGACCTCCCTGCGCAACTTCCTCGCGCACAAGGGGCGCATGGCGCTCTCCGCCGTGGCCGTCCTGCTGTCGGTCGCGTTCGTGTGCGGCACGCTGGTGTTCACCGACACCATGAACGCCACGTTCGACAAGCTCTTCGCCTCCACCGCCTCCGACGTGGCCGTCCAGCCGAAGAAGGACGACCACGCGCAGGAGACGGGCCGGCCGCCGGCCGTCCCCGCCTCCCTCAAGGAGAAGCTCGCCGGGGTGCCGGGCGTCGCCGGCGTCGAGGCGCGCGTCACGAGTCAGATGCTCACCGCCGCCAAGGCCGGGAACAAGAGCATCAGCCCCGACTCCGGGGCCCCGACCGTGGGTGCGAACTGGACCGAGAGCGAGAAGAAGTCCGTCGAGCTCACCAGCGGCCATGTGCCGCACGGCCCCTCCGAGGTCGTCCTCGACGCCGACACCGCCCGCAAGCACGACCTGACGACGGGCGACAAGCTGCGCGTCATGACGGCGCCGGGCGACTTCTCCGTGACGATCGTCGGCATCGCGACGTACAAGACCACCAACCCGGGCGCGGCCGTCCTCTACTTCGACACCCCGACCGCCCAGGCCCGGCTGCTCGGCAGCACCGACGCGTACACCGGCTACGGGCTGACCGCCGCCTCCGGCGTCAGCGACGAGCAGCTGAAGAAGAACGTCGTCGCGGCCGTCGGCTCCGGCTACACCGTGCACACCGCCGCCGAGACCAAGGCCGAGAACAAGGAGAGCATCGGCTCCGTCCTCGACGTGATGAAGTACGCGCTGCTCGGCTTCGCCGGCATCGCCGTGCTCGTCGGTATCTTCCTCATCGTCAACACCTTCTCGATGCTGGTCGCCCAGCGCACCCGTGAGATCGGCCTGATGCGGGCCATCGGCTCCAGCCGCCGGCAGATCAACCGGTCGGTGCTGGTCGAGGCGCTGCTGCTGGGCGTCGTCGGTTCCGTGCTGGGCATCGGCGGCGGCATCGCGCTGGCCGTCGGGCTGATGAAGATCATGGGCTCGATGGGCATGAAGCTCGACACCTCCGAGCTGACGATCAAGGCCACCACGCCGGTCGTGGGCCTGGCCATCGGTGTCGTCGTCACCGTCCTGGCCGCCTATCTGCCCGCGCGCCGGGCCGGGAAGATCTCCCCGATGGCCGCCCTGCGCGACGCGGGCAACCCCGCCGACGGCAGGGCCGGCAAGGTCCGGGCCACCATCGGCCTGGTGCTCTCCGGCCTCGGCGCCCTCGCGCTGGTGGTGGCGGGGCGGTCCGACGACGCGGGCGCCGGCTCCGGGATGCTGGGTATCGGCGTGCTGCTGACGCTGGTCGGCTTCGTGGTCGTCGGCCCGCTGCTCGCCGGCTTCGTCGTCCGCGCCCTGAGCGTGGTCGTGCTGCGGGTCTTCGGCCCGGTCGGCCGGCTCGCCGAGCGCAACGCGCTGCGCAACCCGCGCCGCACGGGCGGCACGGCCTCCGCCCTGATGATCGGCCTGGCGCTGGTCGCGGCCCTGTCGGTGGTGGGTTCCTCCATGGTCGCCTCGGCCACGGAGCAGCTGGACAAGTCGGTGGGCGCGGACCTCGTCGTCACGAGCGACAGCGGCCCGCTGAACCCCTCGGTCGTCAAGGCCGCGAAGTCCGCCCAGCACCTCGCGCACCTCACCGAGGGCGCGTACGTCCAGGCGCGGATCGCCCTCCCGGACGGCGGCACCGCCGACGAGAGCCTGGTCGCCGCCGACCCCACCTACGCCGACGACCTGCGCATCGAGACGGTCAAGGGCAAGCTGGCCGGCGCCTTCGCCCAGGACGGCATGTCCGTGCCGGAGGGCTACGCCGAGAAGCACAAGATCAAGCTCGGTGACACGCTGGCCGTCACGATGACCGGCGGCAGCACCGCCCGCCTCAAGGTCAACGCCATCACCACGGACGACACGAGCTTCGACAAGGGCGCGATCTACACCGCCCGGGAGACCGCGCTGCGCCATCTGCCGGCGGACAAGATGCCGCTCGACATGATCCTCATGGCGAAGGCGGCCGACGGCCAGGCCAAGGAGGCCGCCGCGTCCCTCAAGGCCGCGCTCGCCGACTTCCCGCAGGCCAAGGTCCGTGACCAGGCCGACTACAAGAAGCTCATCCGGGACCAGGTCGGCCAGCTGCTCAACATGATCTACGGCCTGCTGGCCCTCGCGATCATCGTCGCGGTGCTGGGCGTCGTGAACACCCTCGCCCTGTCCGTCGTCGAGCGCACCCGCGAGATCGGCCTGCTGCGCGCCATCGGCCTCTCCCGCCGCCAGATGCGCCGCATGATCCGCCTGGAGTCGGTGGTCATCGCCCTCTTCGGCGCCCTGCTGGGCCTCGGCCTGGGCATGGCCTGGGGCGTCACCTCCCAGAAGCTGCTGGCCCTCCAGGGCCTCGGCGTCCTGGACATCCCCTGGCCGACGATCACCACGGTCTTCATCGGCTCCGCGGTGGTCGGCCTCCTGGCCGCCCTGATCCCGGCGTTCCGGGCGGGACGGATGAACATCCTGAACGCGATCGCCACGGACTAGCCGACCGGGGGGCCGACGGCCCGGCCCGGTCCCGCCACGGGGGTGCGGGACCGGGCCGGGCCGTCATCGTTCCGGGCCGGGCTCTCCCGACCGGCTGATCCGCGCGCCCCGTTGCCGTACGGTGATCGGGCACCCAGGGAGGACTCATGACGACGCAGCCGCTTCCCGACGGGGAGGAGCTGATCCCCAGGCCGGAGAAGACTTTCCCCGCTCTACGGGCTGCCCTCGCGCAGGTCGCGCCATCCCGGCTCCCGGAGATGACGGCGGAGCGTGACACGGTCTTCACGATGGCGACGCAGTGCAACAGCTTCGGGCCGATCGCCATGTTCCAGCTCAAGTGGGCCACCGTGATCGAGATCGAGCGGTTCCCCGACGTCGCCAGGCGTCTGCACGCGGCCGAGCGCACAGTACAGACGTCGGACCGGAACGACCCTGCATGGCAGTCCGCCATGGCCGAGATCCGCCGGATCACCGAGGCGGCTCGGGCGGAGGTCACCGGTGAGTGATTGGTCCTGGGAATACCACCCGGACGCCCGGCACGTCATCGGCGAAACCCCGAACCTGGCGTTCGTCGCGCAGGTGGAAGAGCGCGCGGACGAACTGGTCCGGGCCGCCGCGGCTCTCTACCTCGGTGGTTCCTCGTTCCAGGGGCAGTCGGCCGGAATACGCGAGGAGATCCTCCCGTGCGGCATGTTCCAGTACCTGACGGTCGTGCGGCACGAACGCCTGTACATCGTGCAGGTCACCCCCTGGCCCCTCTGACGGGAGCGTTTCGCCGCTCGGCGGCGCGGGGCGCGGCTGTCGGTGGGCAGTCGTAGGCTTGATGGCGCACCCGGCCCGTTTTCGCGCGTCGGGCGATTCGTGTTGTCCGCTGGTCACCCGGGACGGGAAAACTCTCCATGAGCCTGCACGGTCTGCTCGACGCCGTCGTCAACGATCCGGCGCTCGCCGAAGCGCTGAAGGCCGCCCGTGACGGCAACCGGCCGCACCTCGATCTGGTGGGGCCGCCCGCCGCCCGGGCCTTCGCCGTGGCCGCGCTCGTGCGGGACGCCGGCCGGCCCGTGCTGGCCGTCACGGCTACCGGGCGGGAGGCCGAGGATCTTGCCGCGGCGCTGCGGTCGCTGCTGCCCGCCGACGCGGTCGTGGAGTACCCCGCGTGGGAGACGCTGCCGCACGAGCGGCTCTCGCCCCGCTCCGACACCGTGGGCCGACGGCTGGCCGTGCTGCGCCGGCTGGCGCACCCCAGCAAGGACGACCCGGCCGCGGGGCCGGTCAGCGTCGTCGTCGCGCCCGTGCGTTCGGTGCTCCAGCCGCAGGTCAAGGGGCTCGGCGATCTGGAGCCGGTCAGCCTGCGCAGCGGGCGGAGCGCGGATCTCGAAGAGGTCGTGGAGGCCCTCGCGGCCGCCGCGTACGCCCGGGTGGAACTGGTGGAGAAGCGCGGCGAGTTCGCCGTGCGCGGCGGCATCCTCGATGTCTTCCCGCCGACCGAGGAGCACCCGCTCCGGGTCGAGTTCTGGGGCGACGACGTCGAGGAGATCCGTTACTTCAAGGTCGCCGACCAGCGGTCCCTGGAGGTCGCCGAGCACGGACTGTGGGCGCCCCCCTGCCGTGAGCTGCTGCTGACCGAGAGCGTGCGCGAGCGCGCCGCCGCGCTGGCCGAGGAGCACCCGGAGCTCGGCGAGCTGCTCGGGAAGATCGCCGAGGGGATCGCGGTGGAGGGCATGGAGTCCCTCGCCCCGGTCCTGGTCGACGAGATGGAGCTGCTGCTGGACGTGCTGCCGGCCGGCGCGATGGCGGTCGTCTGCGACCCCGAGCGGGTGCGTACGCGTGCCGCGGACCTGGTGGCGACGTCGCAGGAGTTCCTCCAGGCGTCCTGGGCCGCCTCGGCCGGCGGCGGCGAGGCCCCGATCGATCTGGACGCGGCCTCCCTGTGGGGCGTCGCGGACGTCCGCGACCGGGCCCGCGAGCTCGGCATGATGTGGTGGTCGGTCAGCCCCTTCGCGGCGACGGACGAGGAGCTGGACGGCGACACGCTCAAGCTGGGCATGCACGCCGCCGAGTCCTACCGCGGCGACACCGCCCGCGCCCTGGCCGACACCAAGGGCTGGCTGGCCGACGGCTGGCGCACGGTCTTCCTCACCGAGGGCCACGGCCCCGCCACCCGCACGGTCGAGGTGCTCGGCGGCGAGGGCATCCCCGCCCGCCTCGACGCGGACCTCGCCGAGCTGACCCCGGCCGTCGTCCAGGTCTCCTGCGGCGGCCTGGACACCGGCTTCGTCGACCCGGCCCTGAAGCTGGCCGTCCTGACGGAGACCGACCTCTCCGGCCAGAAGTCCGCCAGCAAGGACCTGGGCCGGATGCCGGTCCGGCGCCGCAAGACCATCGACCCGCTGACCCTCCAGGCCGGCGACTACATCGTCCACGAGCAGCACGGCGTCGGCCGCTACCTGGAGATGGTGCAGCGCACCGTCCAGGGCGCCACCCGCGAGTACCTGCTCGTCGAGTACGCCCCCGCCAAGCGCGGCCAGCCCGGCGACCGGCTCTACATCCCCACCGACCAGCTGGAGCAGGTCACCAAGTACGTCGGCGGCGAGGCGCCCACCCTGCACCGGCTCGGCGGCGCGGACTGGACGAAGACCAAGGCGCGCGCCAAGAAGGCCGTCAAGGAGATCGCCGCCGACCTGATCAAGCTGTACTCGGCCCGGATGGCCGCCCCCGGCCACCCCTTCGGCGCGGACACCCCCTGGCAGCGCGAGCTGGAGGACGCCTTCCCCTACGCGGAGACGCCCGACCAGCTCACCACCATCGCCGAGGTCAAGGAGGACATGGAGAAGGCCGTCCCCATGGACCGCCTGGTCTGCGGCGACGTCGGCTACGGCAAGACCGAGATCGCGGTCCGCGCGGCCTTCAAGGCCGTCCAGGACGGCAAGCAGGTCGCCGTGCTGGTGCCCACCACGCTCCTCGTCCAGCAGCACTTCGGCACCTTCTCCGAGCGGTACTCCCAGTTCCCGGTCAACGTCCGGGCGCTGTCCCGCTTCCAGACGGACACCGAGGCCAAGGCCGTCCTGGAGGGTCTGCGCGAGGGTTCCGTCGACGTCGTCATCGGCACCCACCGCCTCTTCTCCTCCGAGACGAAGTTCAAGGACCTGGGCCTGGTCATCGTCGACGAGGAGCAGCGCTTCGGCGTCGAGCACAAGGAGCAGCTGAAGAAGCTCCGCGCCAACGTCGACGTGCTGACCATGTCCGCCACCCCGATCCCGCGCACCCTGGAGATGGCGGTCACCGGCATCCGCGAGATGTCGACCATCACCACTCCGCCGGAGGAGCGCCACCCGGTGCTCACCTTCGTCGGCCCCTACGACCAGAAGCAGATCGGTGCCGCGATCCGCCGTGAGCTGCTGCGCGAGGGCCAGGTCTTCTACATCCACAACCGTGTCGAGTCCATCGACCGGGCCGCGGCCCGGCTGCGCGAGATCGTGCCCGAGGCGCGCATCGCCACCGCGCACGGCCAGATGTCGGAGTCGGCGCTGGAGCAGGTCGTCGTCGACTTCTGGGAGAAGAAGTTCGACGTCCTGGTCTCGACGACGATCGTCGAGTCGGGCATCGACATCTCCAACGCCAACACCCTCATCGTCGAGCGCGGCGACAACTTCGGCCTCTCCCAGCTGCACCAGCTGCGCGGCCGCGTGGGCCGCAGCCGCGAGCGCGGCTACGCCTACTTCCTCTACCCGCCGGAGAAGCCGCTCACCGAGACCGCGCACGAGCGCCTGGCCACCATCGCCCAGCACACCGAGATGGGCGCCGGCATGTACGTGGCCATGAAGGACCTGGAGATCCGCGGCGCGGGCAATCTGCTGGGCGGCGAGCAGTCCGGTCACATCGCGGGCGTCGGCTTCGACCTCTACATCCGCATGGTCGGCGAGGCCGTGGCCGACTACCGGGCCTCCCTGGAAGGCGGTGCCGAGGAGGAGGCCGCCCCGCTGGAGGTCAAGATCGAACTGCCGGTCGACGCGCACGTCCCCCACGACTACGCGCCGGGCGAGCGGCTGCGCCTGGCGGCCTACCGGGCCATCGCCTCGGCGAACTCCGAGGAGGACATCAAGGCCGTCCGCGAGGAGCTCACCGACCGCTACGGCAAGCTGCCCGAGCCGGTGGAGAACCTGCTGCTCGTCGCCGGTCTGCGCATGCTGGCCCGCTCCTGCGGCGTCACGGACATCACCCTGCAGGGCTCCAACGTCCGCTTCGGCCCGGTGGAGCTGCGCGAGTCCCAGGAGCTGCGCCTGAAGCGGCTCTACCCGCGCACGGTCATGAAGCCGGCCACCCAGCAGATCCTGGTGCCCCGCCCGGCGACCCGCCCCATCGGCGGCAAGCCGCTGGTCGGCCGCGAACTGCTGGCCTGGACGGGGGAGTTCCTCACCACGATCCTGTCGTGAGGGCCGCGCCGGGGCCGGTTCAGCCGGTGCGCCGGAGCACCGCGTAGCCGCCGCCGCTGCCCAGCAGGGCGTAGTGGGCTCCGGGGTGCATGCGCTGCGCGTCGTCGGCGAGGTCCTGCGGGGCCCGGCCGTCGCCGACGCGCAGGGCGACGTAGTCGGGGCTGATGCCGCGGGTGTCGCCTATCCAGAAGACGCGGCACCGGTTGACCAGACGGCTTATCGGGGCGATGTCCGCCTCGACGGTGGCGCCGTCCGGGATCCGGGCCAGCACCTCCTCGGCCTCGGTGACGGCGGCCGGCACGCGGTAGGTCTCCGGCTTGGTCAGCTCGTACAGCGGCAGCGAGGTGCTCAGCGCCAGGGCCGCCGCCGCGACGGCGGTCGGCACGCGCTCGGCGTAGGCGCGCAGCCGGCGGCGGGGGCCGGTGAGGGCCGGGGGGAGGGCGTCGACGAGCGCAATGAAGACGACCGGCATCAGGACGGCGCTGTAGTGCCAGTCGGTGCCCCAGTAGTGGTCGTCGTGGGAGAGGAAGCGCCAGCCGAGGGTGGGCAGGGCGACGACGATCAGCGGGGAGCGCAGGGCGAGCAGCCCGGTGGTGGGCAGGAGCGTCCACAGCAGGGTGCGGACCGCGGTCTGGAGCGGGATGGTGCCCGGGGCGCCGTCCGCGCCGTCGAGCTTGTTCCAGTAGTCGTAGGAGCCCGTGGTGTTGAACCCGGGGATGATCACGCCGAGGGCGAGCACGGTGGCCGCCGCGCCGAAGGCCACCAGCCCGGCCGCCAGGGCCGCCGCGCGCGGGTCGCGGCCGGTGCGGCGCAGCCGCAGCAGGATCAGCACGCCGATCGCGGCGGCCGTGACGCCCAGGTCCTCCTTGACCAGCACCAGCGGCGCCGCCCAGAGCACGGCCGCCGTCCAGCGGCGGCGGACCACCGCCTCCAGGGAGAACGCCAGGAGCGGCATCGCGAAGGCGATCTCGTGGAAGTCGAAGTCGACCGCCCGCTGGATCCCCCACGACAGCCCGTACGCGACCCCGATCGCCACGCCGCGGGCGCGCCCGAGCAGCCGGGCCGCCAGCCGCGTGACGGGGACGGCGGACAGCGCGAACAGCGCCGCCTGGACGACGAGGAGCGTGACGGGCGTGGGGAAGAGCCGGTAGACGGGGGCGACCAGCGCCGTTATCGGGCTGAAGTGGTCGCCGAGGATGTTGGTGCCGGGCCCCTTGAGGTCCGCTATGGGCGCCCCGAGCCGGGCGTAGCCGCGTATCGCCTGTTCGAAGATGCCCAGGTCCCACGACATGGTGAGCATCCGGCGGTGCCGGCAGACCGACAGCGCGGTGTAGAGGACGAAGAGGACGCCGCCGGTCCAGTACGGGTCGAGCCGGGGTGAGCGCAGTACGGCCGCCCTGCGCCCGCGCGGTGCGGGCCCGGTGGTCGTCCCGGCCCGGCGCGACGCCGGCACGGTGTCGGCTGCGGCCGGTTCCATGGAGAGGTCCTCTGCTCGTCGGGGCTCGAAGCGTGGCTGATGAAAAGATACGTGGAGCGCGCCGGGCGGTTCCGTCCCGCTACGGCGCCCGTGCCCACGGACCCGGGAAATCGTTGGCGAAGGAGTGGCCTCGGTCACTCCGACTCCCTACGATCGATCAACGCCAGGTCGGGACAACGCCGGGAGGCTTCATGATCCGCCGCAGGACCGCGCTCTCCGTCTCCGCCGCCGCGCTGCTCGCCGCGGCGCCCGTGCTCACCGCGTGCGGCCAGACGCCGCACCCCGGGGCGGCGGCCGTGGTGGGGAAGGAGCGGATCACCGTCTCGGAGCTGCAGAGCCAGGTCAAGGACGTCCGCGAGGCCCAGCGGGCCGCGCAGGGCGAGCAGCTCGCGGCGAACAGCGCCCGGCTCAGCCAGGACACGCTGGTGCGGCTGATCCAGTACCGCATCATCGAACAGGCCGGCGCGGACAGCGGCGTCAGTGTCACCCGCCGCGAGCTGCAGGAACAGCGCGCCCGGGTGGAGCGTGCGAACGGCGGCGCGGCGGCCGTGACGGGCCGCTTCCTGGCGCTGGGCATTGCCCCGGACCAGATCGACCGGGCCCTGTCGGTCGACCTCGTGCGGGCCAAGCTCGACAACAAGCTGGGCGCCGCGCGGACGAACGAGCTGCTGATGCGGACGTCGGACGCGCTGCGGGTGGATGTGAACCCGCGGTACGGGACGTGGGACGCGAAGCGCGGCACGGCGACGCCCGCGAGGGAACCGTGGCTGCGGGCGGCCACCCCGGACGTGCCGGGGGCACCACTCGGCCCGTCCGGCGCCTGAGCACCGGGGTGCGGGGGCGGAGCCCCCGAAGGAAACGGGAAGGGGCGGGGGCGGGGAGAATCAAAGCCGCTTAGTCTCGGGGACGTGAACGACTCCCACGGCCGCATCGTCCTCCTCACCACCACCCACCGCGTGGCACCCGGGCTGCTGTCCTGGCCCGCCTGGGACGCCCTGCGCGGTGCGGACCGCGTCGTGTGCGCCGACGCCGCGCACCCGCAGCTGCCGTATCTGCGGGAGGCCGGCGTCGACGTGGAGCACGCGGCGCCGACCGCGCGCGAGCTGGTCGACTACTGCGTGCCCGGGCGCCGCACCGCCGTGGTGATCACCTCCGCCGTCGGCGAGTCCGCGCTCACCGACGGGCTCGCCCGGCTGGCCGGCTCGGGGCGCGAGACCATGCCCGCGCTGGAGCTGCTCCCCGGCTCGTACGACCTCCCGGGCGCGCGGCTGCTCGACCTCGTGCAGGTGATGGACCGGATCCGGGCGGCCTGCCCCTGGAGCGGCATCCGGACGCACCAGGACCTGGGGAAGTACGGCCTGGAGGAGATGTACGAGCTCCTGGAGGCGATCGAGACCGGCGACCGGGACTCGCTGCGCGAGGAGCTCGGCGACGTGCTGCTCCAGGTCGTCTTCCACGCCCGGATCGCGCAGGACGACCCGGACGAGCCGTTCTCCGTCGACGACGTGGCGGCCGTGATCGTGGACAAGCTCATCCACCGCCATCCGCACGTCTTCGGCGAGGAGTCCGCCGAGACGCCGGAGGAGGTCAGGGCGCACTGGATGCGCACGAAGGCGGCGGAGAAGGGGCGCGAGTCCGTCACGGAGGGCGTGCCGCTGGGCCAGCCCGCGCTGGCGCTGGCGGCGAAGCTCGGCTCGCGGGTGCGTTCGGCGGGGCTGGAGGTGCCGCTGCCGGAGGGGGAGGGCGTCGGCTACGAGCTGCTGGCCCTCGCCGTCCGGGCGGAGGCCGCCGGCACCGAGCCGGAGACGGCGCTGCGGGCGGCCGCCCGGGCGTACCGGGACGCGATCCGGGCGGCGGAGCGCGAACGGGAGTGACGGGCGCGTCGTGCACCCGTTCGGCCCACTGGCGGTACTGAGGGGGCTACGGCCGGGTACCCGGAGTCCATGCGCATGAACAGCATGGACAACAGCGTGGACACGGTGACCCTGGCGCTGCCGGACTGGATGGGCGGCATCGCCCCCTTCCTGGTGGGCCTCGTGGTCGTCGCACTGCTGCTCGCCGCCTTCGCCTTCGGGCGCCGCTGGCGGGACGCGGAGCCCCCGCCGCCGAGCCAGCCGCAGCGGCGCTCGGGGGCCTGGGCGACGCCGGAGGAGGCAGCCGGCCCCCCGGCGGCCGACCACGGCCCCGGTCACAACGACAACGACGACGCCGTCGGCTACGTGACCGAGCACCACGAGTACGAGGAGCTGCGCCCCGAGGCCAACGGGGAGCGGGTGCTGCCGCACGAGGTGCGCAATCCGGGCGCCCATCCGGAGGAGCCCTCCGAGGAGCGCAAGAAGTGGCGCCCGGGCAGCAGCGGCTCCTTCGGCAGCGGCGGCGCGGGCGGGCACTAGCGCGGGCGGGCAGCAGGGGGCCGGGGGCCGCCCCGGCGAAGACCGGCCGGCCGCGCGCTAGCGTCGACGTGTGCACGATGAACGGACACCCCCCGCCCCCACCCTCTTCACCTGGGAATTCGCCGCCGACCCGTACCCGGCGTACGCCTGGCTGCGCGAGCACGCGCCCGTGCACCGGACCGCGCTGCCCAGCGGTGTCGAGGCGTGGCTGGTGACCCGGTACGCCGACGCCCGGCAGGCGCTCGCCGACCAGCGGCTGTCGAAGAACCCGGTGCACCACTCGGAGAACGCCCACGGCAAGGGCAAGGTCGGTATTCCGGGCGAGCGCAGCGCCAACCTCATGACGCATCTGCTCAACATCGACCCGCCCGACCACACCCGGCTGCGCCGCCTGGTGTCCAAGGCGTTCACCCCCCGCCGGGTCGCGGAGTTCGCGCCGCGCGTGAAGGAGCTGACCGACCGGCTGCTCGACGGGTTCTGCGAGAGGGGGGAAGCGGACCTCATCCATGAATTCGCCTTTCCACTCCCCATCTATGCCATCTGCGACATGCTGGGAGTTCCTGCCGAGGACCAGGACGATTTCCGCGACTGGGCGGGAATGATGATCCGTCACGGCGGCGGCCCGCGCGGTGGAGTGGCCCGGTCCGTGAAGAAGATGCGGACCTATCTCGCGGAACTCATCCACCGCAAGCGGGAGGATCTCGGCGACGACCTCATTTCCGGGCTGATCAGGGCAAGCGACCACGGTGAACACCTCACCGAGAACGAGGCCGCGGCCATGGCCTTCATCCTGTTGTTCGCCGGTTTTGAAACAACTGTGAACCTGATCGGTAACGGAACCTACGCTCTGCTGCGCAATCCCGGCGAGCGGGAACGCCTCCAGCGGGCCCTCGACGCCGGCGACGAGAGCCTGCTCGCGACGGGCATCGAGGAACTGCTGCGCTACGACGGACCGGTGGAGCTGGCGACCTGGCGGTTCGCCACGCAGGGCCTGGTCATCGGGGGGCAGCGCATCGCCGAGGGCGACCCCGTGCTGGTCGTGCTGGCCGCCGCCGACCGCGATCCGCAGCGGTTCCCCGAGCCCGACGTCCTCGACCTCGCGCGCCGCGACAACCAGCATCTCGGCTATGGACACGGCATCCACTACTGCCTCGGCGCGCCCCTCGCCCGGCTGGAGGGACAGATGGCGATCGCCACCCTCCTGCGCCGGCTGCCGGACCTCCGACTCGCCGCCGAACCGGAGGACTTGCGCTGGCGCGGCGGCCTCATCATGCGGGGCCTGCGAACGCTTCCGGTGGCGTTTACACCTACCGGGAATTCCGGCACCCCGGGGGACTGAGCACCGGCCTTCCGCAGGGTGCGGCCCCGAAGGGGGAAAGGTCACACCCGGGTTGTGACGCGGCAAGCGCGTGGCTATGTTCGTCCGTCAAAATCAGCCGCCGATCGAAAGGTCAACGCATGCTGTCCGGAAATGGCCGACACCGCCGCCCCCGCCAAGCACCTGCTCTCGTGGTCGCGGCGGGGGTGACCGGGGCCGGGATCGCCATGCCGCTGCTCGGGGCGGGCGGAGCGAGCGCCGCCGACACGAGCACGTGGGACCACGTGGCCCAGTGCGAGAGCGGAGGGATGTGGAGCGCCGACACCGGCAACGGTTTCTTCGGCGGTCTGCAGATGACGCAGGACATGTGGGAGCAGAACGGCGGCCGGGCCTACGCCCCCACGCCCGACCGGGCCAGCCGGGCGGAGCAGATCGCCGTCGCCGAGCGGATACTCGACGCCCAGGGGCCGGCCGCCTGGCCGAACTGCGGGGTGTCGTCGGGGCTCGCGAAGGGCAGCGCGACGCCCGAGGTGAACCCCGGGAGAACCGACGACACCCCGGCGCCCGCGCCGGAGCGCAGCGCCCCGGACACGCCGGACTCCACGCATACGCCCGCCCCGGACCACGTGCCGCCATCGCGCACCAGCATGCCCGGCTCCGACACGACGAAGCCCGCGCCGAACACGCCGAACACCCCGTCCGCGCCGGCCACCACGCCCGCGCCGAGCGGCTCCGCCTCGCCCTCGACCGACCCGGGCGCACCGGGAACGCCTACGCCGGGATCCACCGCGACGGACGGAACGGGCAAGCACCGCAAGGACCCTTCGGGCGACCCCGCCACCCCGTCCACGACCCCGTCGGGTACGGCTTCCGGCACTCCGTCGGCCGACCCCACCGCGCCGGAGGGGACCGGTAAGCACCGTGCGGACACGCCGCGTTCCGATGACGCCGGGCACGCCTCGCGCGGCGCGGGCGACGCGCGTACGACCCTCCCGGACGGCGCGAGCAGCGGCCCGGGCGACTACACCGTGCGCCCGGGTGACAACCTGTCAGCCATCGCGCAGCAGCACTCCGTGGACGGCGGCTGGCACGAGCTGTACCAGGACAACCAGAAGGTCGTCGGATCGGATCCGGACCTCATCCTTCCTGGCCAGAAGCTCGAACTGAAGAAGTAGCGACACAGTTCGGGGTGTATGTCCGTTCCCAGCGGAAAATGAGACATGGCTCTCGTTGACCGCTACGCGGAAGGCATCCGTCCAAGCGTCAGGAACCGTCTCCCACCTGCGGAAACAGGAGGTCTCCGCAGGCTTGTTCCCACAACTGTGGCTGAAAAGAGGGGTTTGAACCCGACGGCCGCCTGTGTTTAACGTCGTCACCGCTCGCCACCGCGAGCACCACGGCCGCCACGCCGAATCCTGCCGGCGGCCGGGGGAGTCGTCGCGCAAGCGCCGTTGGCAGGAGCGGGGGAACCAAGGTAGGCGCCGGAACGTCCGGCGGCCGGGGGCCGGAAGGCCTGCGGCCGAGGGGCGGACGGCTAGGGGTGAAGCCCGGTGAGCGAGAGCCACCGGTCCGGGCAACTCACAGTCCGAACCCGACAGCTCACCTCGTAGGCGTCGGTGAGGAAACCGACTTATGTCCAAGGGCAAGCATCGTCGTCCGTCCAAGGCCGTCCGCATCGCGACCCTCGCCGGCGTCGCCGGTGCCGCCGTCGCGGCTCCGCTGATGGCCACGACCTCCGCACACGCCGCCTCCGTGGACACCTGGGAGAAGGTCGCCCAGTGCGAGTCCTCCGGTAACTGGCACACCAACACGGACAACGGCTACTACGGCGGTCTGCAGTTCTCGCAGTCCTCCTGGGCCGCCGCCGGCGGCAAGAAGTACGCCCCGCGCGCCGACCTGGCCACCAAGGGCCAGCAGATCGCCGTCGCGGAGAAGCTCCTCGCCATGCAGGGCCCCGGCGCCTGGGGCTGCGCCGGAGCCGGCGGTCTGACCTCCGGTGGCGCGAAGGCCAAGGTCGACACGAGCGGCGGCAGCGGCTCGTCCGGCCACGTCACCTCCCAGAAGAGCCGTGCCGACCGCGCCGAGCGCCCGAGCACGCCGAAGCACGCCGCGCCCAAGCAGCACAGCGACGACGAGGAGGAGTCGGCACCGGCGAAGCAGTACACGCCGAAGCACGCCGCCCCCGCCCCGCAGCCGGTCAAGAAGGGCGACGGCGAGTACCAGGTGAAGTCCGGCGACACCCTGGCCTCGATCGCGGACGCGAACAAGGTCGAGGGCGGCTGGCAGAAGCTCTACGAGCGGAACAAGGACATCGTCCCCAACGCCGACCTGATCTTCCCCGGCCAGCAGCTGCACCTCCGCTGAGTCCTCGGGGCCCCGGGCCCCGCGTGCAGGACCGCCCCGCTCCCATGCGTCTCTCCCCCCGAGCCGCATCGGAGCGGGGCTCCGCCGTTCCCGAGGGTGTTTGCTCCCGTGATCCAGGCGTTTGTGCCAATTTTCCGCCCGGGAGGCGATCCCAGGACGGGCGGAGCCCCGAGGACCGTTAGGCTCGTGTCGCAGAACCTCAGACACACACGAAGGAGACCCTCGTGCCGTCCATCGACGTCGTCGTAGCTCGCGAGATCCTCGACTCGCGAGGCAACCCCACGGTCGAGGTCGAGGTCGGCCTCGACGACGGCTCCACCGGCCGTGCCGCCGTGCCGTCCGGCGCCTCCACCGGCGCCTTCGAGGCCATCGAGCTCCGCGACGGCGACCCGAACCGCTACCTCGGCAAGGGTGTCGAGAAGGCCGTGCTCGCCGTCATCGAGCAGATCGGCCCGGAGCTGGTCGGCTACGACGCCACCGAGCAGCGCCTGATCGACCAGGCCATGTTCGACCTGGACGCCACCGACAACAAGGGCTCGCTCGGCGCCAACGCCATCCTCGGCGTCTCCCTCGCCGTCGCGCACGCCGCCTCCGAGGCGTCCGACCTGCCGCTCTTCCGCTACCTCGGCGGCCCGAACGCGCACCTGCTGCCCGTTCCGATGATGAACATCCTCAACGGCGGCTCGCACGCCGACTCCAACGTGGACATCCAGGAGTTCATGATCGCGCCGATCGGCGCCGAGTCCTTCTCCGAGGCCCTCCGCTGGGGCACCGAGGTCTACCACACCCTCAAGAAGGTGCTGAAGGGCCGCGGCCTGTCCACCGGCCTGGGCGACGAGGGCGGCTTCGCCCCGAACCTGGGCTCCAACCGCGAGGCCCTCGACCTCATCCTCGAGGCCATCAAGGAGGCCGGCTACACCCCCGGCCAGGACATCGCCCTCGCCCTCGACGTCGCCGCCTCCGAGTTCTACAAGGACGGCGTCTACAAGTTCGAGGGCCAGGACCGCACCGCGGCCGAGATGACCGACTACTACGCCGAGCTCGTCGCCGCGTACCCGCTGGTCTCCATCGAGGACCCGCTGTTCGAGGACGACTGGGCCGGCTGGAAGACCATCACCGAGAAGCTCGGCGACAAGGTCCAGCTCGTCGGCGACGACCTGTTCGTCACCAACCCCGAGCGCCTCGCCCGCGGCATCGAGGAGGGCACCGCCAACGCCCTGCTGGTCAAGGTCAACCAGATCGGCTCGCTGACCGAGACCCTCGACGCCGTCGAGCTCGCCCAGCGCAGCGGCTTCAAGTGCATGATGTCCCACCGCTCCGGCGAGACCGAGGACGTCACCATCGCCGACCTGGCCGTCGCCACCAACTGCGGCCAGATCAAGACCGGCGCCCCGGCCCGCTCCGAGCGCGTCGCCAAGTACAACCAGCTGCTGCGCATCGAGGAGATCCTCGACGACGCCGCGGTGTACGCGGGCCGCAGCGCGTTCCCGCGCTTCAAGGGCTGACGCTTCAAGGGCTGACAAAAGCCTCATAGCCTCACCGCGTCCTCGGCCACGGTCCCGTACCGTGGCCGGGGACGGCTATGCCCACACCAATCCAGGGGAGGCGAAGTGGCGGCGGATCGGTTCTCCACCGCGACCAGACTCAAGGCACTCGGCTCGGCGCTCGTCCAGGGCCCGGCCGCCGCCCGCGTCTACCGCGCCCGGCCCGCCCGTCGCAACCGGCTCACCGGCCGGGCGGCGCTGCTCGCCCTCGTGGTCTGCTCACTCGTCGTCGCCCTCGCCTACCCCATGCGCCAGTGGGTCACCCAGCGCTCGGACATCGCCGACCAGCGGCGCCAGGCCGAGCGCGCCCGCGACAACGTCAAGCGGCTGCGGGAGGAGAAGGCGAGGCTGGAGGACCCGGCGTACGTCGAACAGCTCGCCCGCGAGCACCTGCACTACGTACGCCCCGGCGAGACCGGCTACACCCTGCTGAACGGGGGCGGCGACGCCAAGCGCCCGACGGACCCGGGCACGGCCGACCGGCCCTGGTACAGCAACCTCTGGGACGGCGTGGACTCGGCGGACTCGCCGTCCCCCGCCCGGCCCTGACCATCCACCAGTACGAGCCCCCAGCACGAGCGAGCCATGGACACCCCTCCTCCCCACACCGAGCCCACCGAGCCGACCGACGCGGACATCGCGGCGTTCGAGGCCCAGCTGGGCCGCCCGCCGCGCGGCCTGCGCACCATCGCCCACCGCTGCCCCTGCGGCAACCCCGACGTCGTCGAGACCGCCCCCCGCCTGGAGGACGGCACTCCCTTCCCCACGCTCTACTACCTGACGTGCCCGCGCGCGGCCTCCGCGATCGGCACGCTGGAGGCGGAGGGCGTCATGAAGGAGATGAACGCCCGCCTGGCGTCCGACCCCGACCTCGCGGCGGCCTACCGCGCCGCGCACGAGGACTACATCCGGCGCCGCGACGCCATCGAGGTCCTGGAGGGCTTCCCGAGCGCGGGCGGCATGCCGGACCGCGTCAAGTGCCTGCACGTCCTGGTCGGCCACTCGCTGGCCGCGGGGCCGGGCGTGAACCCCCTGGGCGACGAGGCGATCGCGATGCTCCCGGAATGGTGGCGCAAGGGCCCTTGCGTCAACCCCTGCGGGGAGCAGGACTGACACCCGGGTCCGCCCCCGGCAACCACACTTCGGAGAAGCACATGACGCGCGTCGCCGCCATCGACTGCGGTACCAACTCCATCCGCCTGCTGATCGCGGACTGCGACCCCGCCACCGGCGACCTGGTCGAGCTCGACCGCCGCATGACCATCGTCCGGCTGGGACAAGGCGTCGACCGCACCGGTCGCCTCGCCCCCGAAGCGCTGGAGCGCACGTTCGCCGCGTGCCGTGAGTACGCCGAAGTGATCAAGGAGCTCGGCGCGGAGCGCACCCGCTTCGTCGCCACCTCCGCCTCCCGCGACGCGGAGAACCGCGAGGACTTCGTGCGCGGCGTCGTGGAGATCCTCGGCGTCGAGCCGGAGGTGATCAGCGGCGACCAGGAGGCCGAGTTCTCCTTCACCGGCGCGACGAAGGAGCTGGCCGGGCGCGAGGACCTCGCCAAGCCGTTCCTCGTCGTGGACATCGGCGGCGGCTCGACCGAGTTCGTCGTCGGCGAGGAGCACGTACGGGCCGCGCGCAGCGTGGACGTCGGCTGCGTCCGGATGACCGAGCGTCATCTCGTCGTGGACGGCGAGATCACCGACCCGCCGACGGAGGGTCAGATCGCCGCGATACGCGCCGATGTGGAGGCCGCGCTGGACCTGGCGGAGAAGACCGTTCCGCTCGGCGAGGCGCGGACGCTCGTCGGGCTCGCCGGCTCCGTCACGACGGTGGCCGCGATCGCCCAGGGGCTCGCGGAGTACGACTCGGCGGCCATTCACCACTCACGGGTCTCCTACGACCGCGTCCGGGAGATCACCGGTCGGCTGCTGGCCGCCACCCACGAGGAGCGCGCGGCGATCTCCGTGATGCACCCGGGCCGCGTCGACGTGATCGGCGCCGGGGCACTGGTGCTGCTCGCGATCATGGAGCGGACCGGGGCCCGGGAGGTCGTGGTGAGCGAACACGACATTCTGGACGGAATCGCTTGGAGCGTCGCCTGAAGTTCGTGAAATCCTTCACATGAAAAATCGCCTCCGGCGGCCCGGAAAGGGGTCTTCCGACCCTCTTCCGGGGCCCCGAGGGCCCTGGCGGCCGGAAAGCATCCGTTTTCGGGTGTGTTAAGGATGTGCTTACGCGGCGCCCCGGCACGCCGTGGTCTACTCCTCGCCACCGGCTTCCGGCCAGTTCAGCGGGGGTGATCAACTCCTGGTGCAGTCCATTGGTTCCCCCGGAGGGGTATGGCGTCCGTCACGGGGGCGGCGGAGTGTAGCAGACCCCTCCTCTGTTCTTGTGAAGGGGCTCACGAGCACCCCTCTGTGGCGTGCTGGATACTCGAAGCATGAGCACCACGGAGCGTCCACGGATCCTCGTAGTAGGCGGTGGGTACGTCGGCCTGTACGCGGCGCGCCGCATCCTCAAGAAGATGCGGTACGGCGAGGCGACCGTCACGGTCGTCGACCCGCGCTCGTACATGACCTACCAGCCCTTCCTGCCCGAAGCCGCCGCCGGCAGCATCTCCCCCCGCCACGTCGTGGTGCCGCTGCGACGCGTGCTCCCGAAGGCGGAGGTCCTCACCGGCCGCGTCACCACGATCGATCAGGACCGCAAGGTGGCCACGATCGCTCCGCTGGTGGGCGAGGCGTACGAGCTGCCCTTCGACTACCTGGTCATCGCGCTGGGCGCCGTCTCGCGCACCTTCCCGATCCCCGGCCTGGCCGAGAACGGCATCGGCATGAAGGGCATCGAGGAGGCCATCGGCCTGCGCAACCACGTTCTCGAGCAGCTCGACAAGGCCGACTCCACCACGGACGAGGAGATCCGCCGCAAGGCGCTGACCTTCGTCTTCATCGGTGGCGGCTTCGCGGGCGCGGAGACCGTCGGTGAGGTCGAGGACATGGCGCGCGACGCCGCCAAGTACTACCCGAACGTGAAGCGCGAGGACATGCGCTTCATCCTCGTCGACGCCGCCGACAAGATCCTTCCCGAGGTCGGCCCGAAGCTCGGCCAGTACGGCAAGGAGCACCTTGAGGGCCGCGGCGTGGAGATCTACCTCTCCACCTCGATGGACTCCTGCGTCGACGGCCACGTCGTGCTGAAGAACGGCCTCGAGGTCGACGCCAACACGATCGTGTGGACCGCGGGCGTCAAGCCCAACCCGGCGCTGGCCCGCTTCGGCCTGCCGCTCGGTCCGCGCGGCCACGTCGACACCTCCGAGACCCTCCAGGTCCAGGGCACCGACTACATCTGGGCCGCCGGCGACAACGCCCAGGTCCCGGACGTCGTCGGCCGCAAGGCCGGCAACGAGAACGCCTGGTGCCCGCCGAACGCGCAGCACGCGCTGCGTCAGGCCAAGGTCCTCGGCGACAACGTCCTGTCCGGGATGCGCGGCTTCCCGCAGAAGACGTACTCGCACGCCAACAAGGGTGCGGTGGCCGGTCTCGGCCTGCACAAGGGCGTCGCGATGATCGTCATGGGCAAGATGAAGATCAAGCTCAAGGGCCGTCTCGCCTGGTACATGCACCGTGGCTACCACGGCATGGCCATGCCGACCTGGAACCGTAAGATCCGCGTCTTCGCGGACTGGACCCTGGGCATGTTCCTCAAGCGCGAGGTCGTCTCGCTCGGCGCCATGGAGAACCCCCGCGAGGAGTTCTACGAGGCGGCGAAGCCGGTGCCGCAGCCGGCGGCGAAGACGGAGGAAAAGGCCAAGGCCAGCTGACCTCCGGTCAGGTCCGTTGTTTCTCACGCCAAGGGCGTCCACCAATCCGTGGGGTGGACGCCCTTCGGCGTACCCCGCACGTGCCCGCCGTGCCGGCGGGCAAAAGCCGACCGGCATCCCCCTTTCCCGCCGCGCCGGCGATCGGCCACGACCCCGCTCGGCCTGACGGCCGGGGCGCGCGTGCCGTGCGGGCCCGCACCCTCTTTCCCGCCGCGGCGGTGACCGGCCACGACGTCGGTCTCCGGCGGTGCCGTACCGGCCGGTGGCCGGGCCACTCTGGGGCCGGCCCGGCACCGCCGGGCGGCGCCGCTTCGGTTGAGCGCTGTCGCGGCGGGAAGAGGGTGCGTGCTGTCACGGTGTTGTGCGGCTGCCGCGGCGAGCGGCTTGGCACCGCCGGGCGGCGCCGCTTTGGCTGAGCGTCGTCGCGGCGGGAAGAGGGTGCGTGCTGTCACGGTGTTGTGCGGCTGCCGCGGCGAGCGGCTCGGCACCGCCGGGCCGCGCCGCTTCGGTTGAGCGCTGTCGCGGCGGGAAAAGGGGGCGTGCGGTCGCATCCTTTTCGGCCATACCTCCGCCGGACGTGACCTAGTCTGGCGGAAGTGGACTTCTGCGCGACCCGCTGGTGTTTGGGTGTCAGGTGAATCAATTCCCTGACACTTCATCATGGAGGTGTGCGACATGGCCGAGGCCGCTCGACGGCTCACCGCGCTCGCGGAAGAGGTGCTGGGGGCCCCGCTCCCGGTGCGGATCCGCGCCTGGGACCGTAGCGAGTCCGGCCCGCCCGGCACACCCGTCCTGGTGATCCGCCGGCGGCGGGCGTTGCGCCGGCTGCTGTGGAAGCCGGGCGAGCTCGGGCTCGCCCGGGCCTGGGTCGCCGGTGACCTCGATGTCGAGGGCGACCTCTACCAGGCGCTGGACCTGCTCGCCGGGTACTTCTGGGAGCGCGGCGAGGACGCCGGCCGGCCGTCCGGGCCCGCCGCGATCGTCGCCGCCCTGCGCGATCCGAAGCTGCGCGCGGCCGGCCGGGAACTGTTCAAGCTGGCCGGCCCCTGGGTGCCGCCGTCCCCGCCCGCCGAGGAGGCCCGCAGGACCGGCGGTCCCCTGCACAGCCTGCGCCGCGACAAGCAGGCGATCAGCCACCACTACGACGTCGGCAACACCTTCTACGAGCGCGTCCTCGGCCCGTCGATGGTCTACTCGTGCGCCGTCTGGGAGGGCCCGGAGGCGACCCTGGAGGAGGCCCAGCGCGCCAAGCTCGACCTCGTCTGCCGCAAGCTGGGCCTCCGGGAGGGCCAGCGGCTGCTGGACGTCGGCTGCGGCTGGGGCTCCATGGTGCTACACGCCGCCCGCGAGTACGGCGTCCGGGCCGTCGGCATCACCCTCTCCGAGGAGCAGGCCGCGTACGCCCGCAAGCGCGTCGCCGAGGCCGGTCTGACGGACCGTATCGAGATCCGGGTGCAGGACTACCGCGAGATCACGGACGGCCCCTTCGACGCGATCTCCTCGATCGGCATGGCGGAGCACGTCGGCTCCGCGCAGTACGCGGAGTACGCCGCCGATCTGTACGCCCTGCTCAAGCCGGGCGGGCGGCTGCTCAACCACCAGATCGCGCGGCGGCCGCTGAAGGACGAGGAGAGCTATCAGGTCGACGAGTTCATCGACCGTTACGTCTTCCCCGACGGCGAGCTGGCCCCGGTGGGCCGCACGGTGGCCCAGCTGGAGGAGGCCGGCTTCGAGGTCCGCGACGTGGAGGCGCTGCGCGAGCACTACGCGCTGACGCTGCGGCGCTGGGTGACGAACCTGGAGGCCCACTGGGACGAGGCCGTGCGGCTCACCTCGCCGGGCAGGGCCCGCGTGTGGCGGCTGTACATGGCCGCGTCGGCGCTGTCCTTCGAGCGCAACCGCATCGGCGTGAACCAGGTCCTCGCGGTGCGCACGCCGGAGACCGGCGAGCCCGGCCTGCCGCTGCGCCCGCGCGAGTGGCGCGGCTAGCCGCGCGTACAGGGCGACGGAAGGGCCCGGTCCGAACGGACCGGGCCCTTCCGTGCCTGCGGGGTGCCGCCGGCTATTCGGCCTTGATCGCGGCCAGCATGTTGAGCTTCGCGGCCCGCCGCGCCGGCCACAGCGCGGCCAGCACACCGACCACGGCGGCCAGCAGCAGGAACACGCCCATCCGGCCCCAGGGGAGCACCAGCTCGTAGGTGTTGAGGCCCTTCTTGATGAGGTCGCCCGCGGCCCAGCCGAAGAAGACGCCCAGGCCGATGCCCATCACACCGCCGAAGAGCGAGATGATCAGCGATTCGAGGCGCACCATGCGCTTGATGCCCTTGCGGTCCAGGCCGATGGCGCGGAGCATGCCGATCTCCTGCTGGCGCTCGAAGACCGACATCGCCAGGGTGTTGATGACGCCCAGGACGGCGACGATCACGGCCATGGCCAGCAGGCCGTAGAGCATGTTCAGCAGCAGGCCGATCATCTTGGAGATGCTGTCGGAGATGTCCTGCTTGGTCTGGATCTGGATGGCCGGGTTGTCGCCGAGGGCCTTGGCCAGCGAGTCCTTGACCTTCTCGTCGGTGCCGCCCTTGACCTTGACCATCACCTGACGGTCGTCGATCTCGCTCTGGTGCGGGGCCAGGGTCTTGGTGTCGATCCAGATGCCGCGCATCAGGTCGTTGCCCTTGTAGACGCCGGAGACCGTCAGCCGGCCCTTCTTGCCGTCCTCGAAGGTGACGTCGAAGGAGGAGCCGAGCTTCCAGTGGTTGATGCGGGAGGTGGCGTCGTCGACGACGACCTTCTCGCCGGAGAGCCCGGCGAAGGAGCCCGCCGTGAAGTCGAGGTTCGTCAGCTGCGCGATGGTCTTGCCGTTGACGCCCGTGAGGCTCTGGTGGTCGCCGTCGATGCGGGCCGGGGACGAGCGCAGCGGGCTGGTGGCCGCGACGTCCGGGTGCGCGGCGAGCTTCTTCTCCACATCGGTGGACAGCGGGGTCATGCTGGCCATCGAGACGACGTAGTCGGCCTTCAGGGAGCCGGTGGCCATCTTGTCGATGGCCTGCTGGACGCTGCCGGCGATCACGGTCAGGCCGGTGATCAGGGTGAGGCCGATCATCAGCGCGGAGGCGGTCGCGGCGGTGCGGCGCGGGTTGCGGACCGCGTTCTGCCGGGCGAGCTTGCCGGGCATGCCGAATCCGCGCAGGAGCGGCGCCGCGGCGGCGATCACCGGGCGGGACAGCAGCGGTGTCAGGACGAACATGCCGATGAGGACCAGGCCCGCGCCCAGACCCATCATGGTGGAGCTGGAGGCGGTCAGGACGATGGCGGCACCGAGCGCGGTGATGGCGCCGCCGATGGAGTTGCGGACCACCAGGGACTTGGTGGTGGCCACCGCGTGGACGCTGTTCATCGCGGCGACCGGCGGGATCTTGGCGGCGCGGCGGCCCGGCAGCCAGGCGGCGAGCATGGTGACGACGACGCCGACGACGAGCGAGACCAGGATCGTGTTCGGGGAGATCACCAGCGGGCCGTCCGGGATGGTGGCGCCCGTGCTGCTGATCAGCGCGCGCAGCCCGGCGCCGATGCCGATGCCGGTGAGCAGACCGGCCACACCCGCGACCGAGCCCACGACGAACGCCTCGATCAGCACCGAGCGGGTGACCTGGCGGCGGCTGGCGCCGACGGCGCGCAGCAGGGCCAGTTCCTTGGTGCGCTGGGCGACGAGCATGGTGAAGGTGTTGGCGATGATGAAGACGCCGACGAAGAGGGAGATGCCCGCGAAGACCAGCAGGCTGGTGCGCATGCCGTCCATGCTCTGGGCGATCACGCGGCTCTGCTCGTCGGCGAGTTCCTTGGCCGTGGTGGCCTCGGCGTCCTTGGGCAGGACCTTCTCCAGGGAGGTCTTGAGCGCGGCCTGGGAGGTGCCGGGCGCGGCCTTCACCTCGATCCGGCTGAACTCGCCGGGCTTGGCGTAGAACTTCTGCGCGGTGGCGGTGTCGAAGAGGGCGAGGCTGCCGCCGGCGGCGACGTTGCCGTCGTCGGTGGTGAAGATGCCGGTGAGCTTCTGCTTCAGGACGGGGCCGTCGACGGACATCCGGACGGTGTCGCCGACCTTGTAGCCGGCGCGCTCGGCGGTCCTGGTGTCCAGTGCGATCTCGTCAGGGCCCTGGGGGGCGCGGCCGCTCTTGAGCGGGTAGCGGGGGTCCTTGCCGCCGGCGCCGGGGTAGTAGTTGGCGCCGGTGGAGCTGAAGCCCTCGCCGACGAGTTTGCCGTTCTTGCCGGCGACGGCGGCGAAGCCGCTCACCGAGCCGGTGGCGGAGGCGGCGCCGGGGACGTGGGCGGCCTGGTCGAGCAGGCGCTGGCTGAGCTGGGAGGCCGCGCCGGGGGCGTCGTCGGCGCGGCCGGTGTGGTGGGGCTCGATGGCGACGTCGACGCCGGTGAACCCCTTCTCGGAGCTCTTCTGGAACGCGTCGGAGACGGTCGAGGTGAAGACCAGGGTGCCGGAGACGAAGGCCACGCCGAGCATCACGGCGAGCACGGTCATCAGGAGCCTGGCCTTGTGCGCGAGCACGTTGCGCAGGGCGGTTCGGAACATGTCGGTGTCAGTCCTGGAGATCGGATCCGGCGGAGGTCAGCTCGTGCGGCCCTTGGCGTCGAAACGCTTCATGCGGTCCAGGACGGCGTCGGCGGTGGGCTCGCGCATCTCGTCGACGATGTGGCCGTCGGCGAGGAAGACGACGCGGTCGGCGTAGGAGGCGGCGACGGGGTCGTGGGTGACCATGACGACGGTCTGGCCGAGCTCGCGCACGGAGTTGCGCAGGAAGCCGAGGACCTCGGCGCCGGAGCGGGAGTCCAGGTTTCCGGTGGGCTCGTCCGCGAACATGATCTCGGGCCGTCCGGCGAGGGCGCGGGCGACGGCCACGCGCTGCTGCTGACCGCCGGAGAGCTGGTTCGGGCGGTGCTTGAGGCGCCCGGAGAGGCCGACGGTCTCCACGACCGTGTCCAGCCACTGCTTGTCCGGCTTACGGCCGGCGATGTCCATGGGGAGCGTGATGTTCTCCAGGGCGTTCAGCGTGGGCAGCAGATTGAACGCCTGGAAAATGAAGCCGATCTTGTCGCGGCGCAGCCGCGTGAGCTTCTTGTCGTTCAGAGTGGTCAGCTCGACGTCGCCTATTCGCGCGGAACCGCCGGAAACGGTGTCGAGCCCGGCCATGCAGTGCATGAGGGTCGACTTGCCGGAACCGGAGGGACCCATGATCGCGGTGAACTCGGCCTGCCGGAATTCCACCGAGACGGCGTCCAGGGCGACCACCTGGGTCTCGCCCTGGCCGTACACCTTGGTGAGGTCCGTGGCGCGGGCGGCGACCGCGGAGGCGCGGACGGCGGTCTGGGCGCCGTAGGGGCTGGTGGTCACGGTGGGGGGCTCCTGTCGGGACGGTGATGCGAGCTGACCCTTCAATGATCCGGCCCCCTGGTAGGCCCGCGGGTCAGCCGTAGCTCCGGTTCCGGCACAGCCTCGGGAGGTACGCGGAGGGCGTCCCGTCATCCTTGGGTAGGAGAGGCCCTCCGGTGGGCGGGAGGCGAGATTGCGACAATTCCGCCGGTGCCCGGGGGCGGGGTGGTGAACGGGGGAGATCGGCCCGTGGCATGTGCCAATGGCGCCGTCACGCGGCTGATGGTTCCTCAGTTGCCAATAAAATCAGACAACCTCTGGTCATCGTTCCGCTGTTTGGGGGGCGTTCCCCGGCTAGGCTCGTCCTGCTCTCTTCGAGAGGTGAGGGCCCGCGCACCCCATGTGCCGTGCGCTCCGAGAGCCCCGCCCGGATGGTGGAATGCAGACACGGCGAGCTTAAACCTCGCTGGCCCTTCGGGCCGTGCCGGTTCAAGTCCGGCTCCGGGCACTCCGCCATTCCCCCTTCTCACGCTTCTCCGGCTTCCCGGTTTCTTCCGGAACCGAGTGCCGCCCGACGGCGTTGTCAGGTAGTGGGCAACGTGGAAAAGATCGTCCCGTAGCAGGAGAGCCATTCCTTTGCCCACCTATTACCCTTGAGCGCAAGGCCGCGCAGGGTGGCCATGGAGGAGTGAGATGAGGAGCAGCAACCCGGTCTTCTCGCGACGGGGTTTCAGCCGCACCGGCGGCTACGCGGGCTTCGACGCGGGTCCGCAGGCCGGGGCCGCCGCCCACGGGAACCCCTACGCGCAGCCGTACGCGGGCAACCCCTACGCCCAGCCGACCAACCCCTACGCGTCGAACCCGTACGCCCAGGGACACCCGGGCGGGCCCGACCTCCAGCAGGGATACCCGCAGGCGCCGGCGCAGGCCGCGCCCGGCCGGATGACCATCGACGACGTCGTCGCCCGCACGGGCATGACGCTCGGCCTGGTGGTCGTCGCCGCGATCGCGGGCTGGACGCTCTCGCTGCCCGTCGGCGTCGGTATCGGCGCGGCGATCGTGGCCTTCGTCCTGGGTATGGTCCAGACGTTCAAGGCCAAGCCGTCCCCGGCGCTGATCCTCGCCTACGCCCTCTTCGAGGGCCTCTTCCTCGGCGTGCTCAGCCGGGTGTACAACGAGGTCGCCTACGGCGCCCCGATGCAGGCCGTGCTCGGCACGATGGCCGTCTTCGCCGGTGTGCTCATCGCCTACCGGGCCCGGATCATCCGGGTGAACCGTCGCTTCACCCGCTTCGTCATCGCGGCCGGCATCGGCTTCGTCCTGCTGATGGCGGCGAACGCCCTGTTCGCGGTCTTCGGCGGCGGTGACGGCCTGGGCTTCCGCAGCGGCGGCCTCGGCATCGCCTTCGGCGTGATCGGCGTACTGCTGGGCGCCGCGTACCTGGCGCTGGACTTCAAGCAGATCGAGGACGGTGTCGCCTACGGCGCCCCTCGCGAGGAGTCCTGGCTGGCGGCCTTCGGTCTGACGCTGTCGCTCGTCTGGATCTACACGGAGATCCTGCGGATCATCGCGATCCTGAACAACGACTAGCGGCGCACCCCTGTGGTGTGAAAGGGCCCGGGAAGGCGATGCCTTCCCGGGCCCTTTCCGTTGTCAGCGCAGCTTCCGCGCGGCCCGGCGGAGGTCGTACTCGTGGACGATCGCCTTGGCGTGGCCGTACGCGAGCTGGTGCTCTCCGCGCAACCAGCTGACCTTCTCCTCGAAGCGGGACAGGGCGGGGCCTTCTTCGACCGTGCGGAGCCAGTCGGCGACTTCACGGCCGGTGCAGTGGGGGATTCGGGAGAGCAGGTTCCGGTGGGTCTCGTCGGAGAAGACGTGGGACATCGGCGCCTCCGGACGCGTCGAATGATGGTCCTTCATGTCACCGTGCCTGAGTGTTCAGGCGTTGGCAACAGTCCGGGCCGGGCGCATAGGCTCGTGACGTGACCGATGTGACCCCTTTGCTGGCCGCCGTGGACGGTTTCGCCGACCGGCTGCGTGCCCTGCCCCAGTCCCGCCTGAGCCGGGGAGCGGCGGCGGAAGCGCTGACCCTGGCCCGAGAGCTGGCCGCCCGCGCGCAGCGGCTGGAGGAGCCGGGCGCGGCGGTGCCGCGCGAGATGCCGGAGGCGGGGATGTTCGCGGTGGCGGATCAAGTGGCGGTGGCGGGCCATGACTTGGCCGAAGCCCTTGCCCTTGCCGGGCAGGCCGGGGACGGGGTCCTTGAGGCTGTCCGCCTCGTGGAGGAAGCGGCCGGCCGCTGCGGTCTCTAGACGAGAGGTTGTGGGCGCGTCAGAGCGAGGTGATCACGCGGTCGGCCAGGACGTAGACGTCCCCGTCCGCGCACCGGAAGGTGAGCGCGTAGGCGCCCGAGACCGGGGAGCCGCCCAGGAGCATGGGGGCGTCGCCGTCGCGGAGGGCGGCGGCGAGCCGCTCGGCCGTCTCGCGGTGCCCCGGCGTCATGCACAGCGTCGTGCCGTCCGCGAAGACGTACACGTCGAGCGTCCCGAGCGGCCCCGGCCGCACGTCGGCGAGCGGAATGCCTATCTCCGCGAGCTCGGCCAGCCGCTCCTCGGTGGTCTCGCGGTCGTCGATCGCCGCGGTCGGCACGAAGTCGGGGTGGGAGGGGTGGCGGCGGCGCGCGGCCGCCGGCTCGGCGGAGTCGGCGGCATCGGCCTCGTAGAGGCCGTAGGGCGGCTCCATCGCGGCGAGCTCGTCCGCGAGCCCGGCCGGGAGGCCGGCGCCGCCCGGGTCACGGGCCTCCTGCGCGGCCCAGAACGCCCGCGCCTCGGCCAGCTCGCGCTCGCGCTCCTCGGCCAGCGCGTCGGCGACGGCGGCGCGTATGTCCGACAGCTCGGCGGCCGGCGCGGTGCGGGCGGCGGGTACGGTCGCCCGGTCCCGTGCGAGGTCGACGGTGGCGGCAGCGAGGTCGGCCCGCAGGGCCGTGATCTGCCGGCGCAGACCGCGAGTGCTGTACAGGGCGGCGGCGCCCGCCGCCGTCGCGGCGGCAGCGGCCAGCAGCAGGGCAAGGGACATGGCGCTCACTGACGTACTCCCGGTTGCTATGGATCCCCCGAATTCCTACCTCAGCTTCGCGTGGCCGTCCTGCCGTCCCCAGTGCGAAACGTCGCGAACCGGGCGGGACTTTGGGCCTGGAGGTTGCCTCTTCAACTTCCTGACCTGGGGAAACGAATCTCCCCCAGGAGATTGGTCACATCCTGGGGGAGATTCGGTCACGGTTGTGAAGCCGCGGCTCGGCTCAGCCGCTCGGGTCTTTGGTCGCGCTGGGCTTCGCCTCCGCTGCGGGCAGGTGCCGCCCTCGTCCCTCGGGCGACCCCTACCCTCCGCTGCGGCTCAGCTCAGCCGCTCGATCACCATCGCCATGCCCTGGCCGCCGCCCACGCACATCGTCTCCAGGCCGAACTGCTTGTCGTGGAACTGGAGGGAATTGATCAGCGTGCCCGTGATGCGCGCGCCCGTCATGCCGAAGGGGTGGCCCACCGCGATCGCGCCGCCGTTGACGTTGAGGCGGTCGAGGTCGATGCCGAGGTCGCGGTAGGAGGGGATGACCTGGGCCGCGAAGGCCTCGTTGATCTCGACGAGGTCGATGTCGCCGATGGTCAGCCCGGCCCGCTTCAGGGCCTGGCGGGACGCCTCGACCGGGCCGTAGCCCATGATCTCGGGGGAGAGGGCGGAGACACCGGTGGAGACGATGCGGGCGAGCGGGGTCAGGCCCAGCTCGCGCGCCTTGGTGTCCGACATGATGACGAGGGCCGCGGCGCCGTCGTTGAGCGGGCAGCAGTTGCCGGCGGTGACCAGGCCGTCGGGGCGGAAGACCGGCTTGAGGCCCTGGGTGCCCTCCAGGGTGACGCCCGCGCGCGGGCCGTCGTCCTTGGAGACGACCGTGCCGTCGGGCAGCGTCACCGGGGTGATCTCGCGCTCCCAGAAGCCCTTCTTGATGGCCTCCTCGGCGAGGTTCTGCGACCGGACGCCGAACTCGTCCATCTCCTGCCGGGTGATGCCCTTGAGGCGGGCGAGGTTCTCCGCGGTCTGGCCCATCGCGATGTACGCGTCGGGGACGAGGCCGTCCTCGCGCGGGTCGTGCCAGCCCTCGCCGCCCTGCTCGGCGCGCGCGGCCGTGCGGGCCTCGGCGTCGGCGAAGAGCGGGTTGTGGGTGCCCGGCATCCCGTCGGAGGAGCCGTTGAC
Organism: Streptomyces sp. NPDC049577; assembly: GCF_040675635.1. Classification (NCBI taxonomy): domain Bacteria; kingdom Bacillati; phylum Actinomycetota; class Actinomycetes; order Kitasatosporales; family Streptomycetaceae; genus Streptomyces; species Streptomyces sp. NPDC049577. The sequence goes on along the minus strand of NZ_JBFAPH010000010.1, from coordinate 12,681 downwards.
CGAGCGGGAGACCGTCTCGACGCCCGCCGAGATGAAGACGTCGCCCTCGCCCGCCTTGATCGCGTGCAGCGCCATCCGGGAGGTCTGGAGGGACGACGCGCAGTAGCGGGTGATCGTGGTGGCGGGCAGGTGGTCCATGCCCATCTGCACGGCCACGATGCGGCCCAGGTTGTGGCCCTGCTCGCCGCCGGGCAGGCCGCAGCCGAGCATGAGGTCGTCGATCTCGCGCGGGTCGAGCTCCGGCACCTTGGCGAGCGCGGCCTGGATGATGGTCGCGGTCAGGTCGTCCGGGCGCAGGTCCTTCAGCGAGCCCTTGAAGGCCCGGCCGATGGGGGAGCGAGCGGTAGAGACGATCACGGCTTCGGGCATCACGGCTCCAAGGGGCGCGGGAAGACACATTCCTCCGGGAAGTTACCCGTCCGTAGCTTGTCGGTCACGGTCTCCCGGCTGTGACGCGGGACTCATCCCCAGTGTCGCGCGGCCGGCCGCGGCGTCCGGCAGCCGGCGGCGCTTGCGGTGCTTGAGCAGCGCCCAGCGGCCGCGGGCCGCGGTGACCTCGGTGCCGCCCTCGGCCGCCGCCTCGGCGGCCGCCCGGGCCACCGGCAGGATGCCCTCGCGGCGCGTCGCGTCCGGACGCTCCTCCTCGGGCCACAGGCCCAGCGCCGCGCACAGCGTCGGCAGGACGGCCATGGCGGCGGTCGCGTAGCCCTCGGCGGAGGGGTGGTAGTTGTCCGGGCCGAACAGCTCGCGCGGGTTCGCCGCGAACTCCGGGCCCAGCAGATCGCCCAGCGAGACCGTGCGCCCGCCCGCCTCCAGCACCCCGATCGTCTGCGCCGCCGCGAGCTGACGGCTCAGCATCCGCGCCAGCCAGCGCAGCGGCTGGTAGACCGGCTCGATCGTGCCCAGGTCCGGGCAGGTGCCCACGACCACCTCGCACCCCGCGTCGCGCAGCCGGCCCACCGCCTCGGACAGCAGCCGCACCGAGCGGGCCGCCGGCACCCGGTGGGTGACGTCATTGGCCCCGATCATGATCACGCACACGTCCGGCGTGGGCCCCGGCATGGCGAGCAACTGGGTGACCTGCCGCTCCAGGTCGTAGGACTGCGCGCCCGACAGGGCCACGACGCGCAGGTCCACCGGCCGCTCGGCGACCGCCGCCAGCCCCGAGGCCAGCAGCGCGCCCGGCGACTGGCTGGGCCGGTGCACCCCCTGCCCGGCGGCCGTGGAGTCCCCGAGCAGGCCCAGCACCAGGGCCGGCCGCGCGGGCCCGTCCTCGAACACCGACCCGTAGCGGCCGTCCGCGCGCGGCGGCACCGCGCCGAGGCCGCCGACCACCCGTCTGGCCAGCGCGACCTCCGTCACCAGCAGCCCCAGGGCCGCCCCGCCGAGCAGGCCGACGCCCCCGCCCCCGTACGCCGCGGCCGACGCGATCCGCCGCGCGACCCTCGCCCTCGACATCGACACAGGCGGCCTCCTCCGTACACCCGGATACAACCGGAACCGCTCCCGCGCGGCAGTTCACAAACAGTTCATGAGAGCTTCACGAACAGCGTGCGCCCTTGCGCGGGCGCGCTATCAGCAGGTTGCCCCGGGCGCGGGCGTCCGCAACGCGCCACTCGTGCGGTCGGACGCGCAATAGGCTGGCAGTACGGGCACGCGACGACGGCTGCCCCCTGACCGCGGAGATCACCGTGCAGTTTCACGACTCGATGATTGAGCTTGTCGGCAATACCCCGCTGGTGAAGCTCAACAACGTGACCGAAGGCATCCGGGCGACCGTGCTGGCCAAGGTCGAGTACTTCAACCCCGGTGGTTCGGTGAAGGACCGGATCGCCCTCCGGATGATCGAGGCCGCCGAGAAGTCCGGCGAGCTCAAGCCGGGCGGCACCATCGTCGAGCCGACCTCGGGCAACACGGGCGTGGGCCTGGCCATCGTGGCCCAGCAAAAGGGCTACAAGTGCATCTTCGTCTGCCCGGACAAGGTCTCCACGGACAAGATCAACGTGCTGCGTGCCTACGGCGCGGAGGTCGTGGTCTGCCCGACCGCCGTCGACCCCGAGCACCCGGACTCCTACTACAACGTCTCCGACCGGCTCGTGCGCGAGACGCCGAACGCCTGGAAGCCGGACCAGTACAGCAACCCGAACAACCCGCTCTCCCACTACCACTCCACCGGCCCGGAGCTGTGGGAGCAGACGGAGGGGAAGATCACCCACTTCGTCGCGGGCGTGGGCACCGGCGGCACGATCAGCGGCACCGGCCGCTACCTCAAGGAGGTCAGCGACGGCAAGGTCCAGGTCATCGGCGCCGACCCCGAGGGCTCGGTCTACAGCGGCGGCTCCGGCCGCCCGTACCTGATCGAGGGCGTCGGCGAGGACTTCTGGCCGACCGCCTACGACCGCACGGTCGCCGACGAGATCGTGGCGGTCTCCGACAAGGACGCCTTCCAGATGACCCGCCGCCTCGCCAAGGAGGAGGGCCTGCTGGTCGGCGGCTCCTGCGGCATGGCGGTCGTCGCCGCGCTGCGCGTCGCCGAGCGGCTCACTGAGGACGACGTGGTCGTCGTCCTGCTGCCGGACAGCGGCCGCGGCTACCTCTCGAAGATCTTCAACGACGAGTGGATGGCCGACTACGGCTTCCTGGAGGAGGGCCCCGCGACCGCCCGCGTCGGCGACGTCCTCCGCCGCAAGGACGGCGGCGCCCTGCCCTCGCTCGTCCACATGCACCCGGAGGAGACCGTCGGCGAGGCCATCGAGGTCCTGCGCGAGTACGGCGTCTCCCAGATGCCGATCGTCAAGCCGGGCGCGGGCCACCCGGACGTGATGGCCGCCGAGGTCATCGGCTCGGTCGTCGAGCGCGAGCTGCTCGACGCGCTGTTCACGCAGCGGGCCTCGCTGACCGACCCGCTGGAGAAGCACATGAGCGCCCCCCTCCCGCAGGTCGGCTCCGGCGAGCCGGTCGCGGACCTGATGGCCGTCCTCGGCCGGGCGGACGCGGCGATCGTCCTCGTCGAGGGCAAGCCGACGGGTGTGGTGAGCCGTCAGGACCTGCTGGCCTTCCTGGCGGAGGGCAACGGCACGAAGTAGTCACGTGCGCGCAGCACGGGCTTAACAACGAGCCGCCATAGTTGACGCAGTCGGCGGGATCTCCGGAGCGGCTCCCGGACCCCGGCCGTATTCCCCGGCGGAGACCGCCGCCGTCCCGGCCCCACGCCCTCCGGGCGGGGGTGCGACGGTCTCCGACCGGGGGCTTGCCGTGACCGGGGGCGGAGCCCCCGGAAAAACGGGGAGGGGCGGGATCGGGGAGGAAACCGCCTGTACCGTCGGCACCGTGACCGACCGCCTGCTCACCGCCCTCGGCGCCGGGGCCGACACCCCGGACGCCCTGACCGTCGCCGGCAGAGCCCTCTCCCGCGAAGAACTGCTCGGCGCCGCGAACGCGGTGGCGAACCGCATCGCCGGCGCCCGCTCCGTCGCCGTGCGGGCCGACGCCTCCCCGGAGACGGTCGTCGCCGTCGTCGGCGGGCTCCTCGCCGGCGTCCCCGTCGTGCCGCTGCCCCCGGACGCCGGCCCCGCCGAGCGGGAACACATCCTGCGTGACTCCCGCGCCGAGCTGATCCTCGGTCAGGACGTGCCGCTGGACGTGCGCGAGCGCGCCGACCGGTCCGCGCCCGAGCCCGATCCCGGGGCCGCCGCGCTGGTGCTCTACACCTCCGGCACGACCGGCGCCCCCAAGGGCGTGGTCATCCCGCGCTCGGCGATCGCCGCGGGCCTCGACGGCCTCGCCGACGCCTGGCAGTGGACGGCCGACGACACGCTCGTCCACGGGCTGCCGCTCTTCCACGTGCACGGCCTCGTCCTCGGCGTCCTCGGCGCCCTGCGCACCGGCTGCCGGCTCGTGCACACCGGCCGCCCCACCCCCGAGGCGTACGCGGCGGCCGGCGGCAGCCTGTACTTCGGGGTGCCGACCGTCTGGTCCCGTGTCGTGCGCGAACCCTCCGCCGCCCGCGCGCTGAGCGGCGCCCGGCTCCTGGTCTCCGGCAGCGCGGCCCTGCCCGCGCCCGTCTTCCGCGACCTGGAGGCGCTCACCGGACAGCGGCCCGTCGAGCGGTACGGCATGACCGAGACCCTCATCACCGTCTCCACCCGGGCCGACGGCGACCGCCGCCAGGGCTCCGTCGGCCTCCCGCTGCCCGGCGTGCGCACCCGGCTGGTGGAGACCGGCGGCGGCATCGGCGAACTGGAGGTCCGCGGGCCGACGCTCTTCGCCGGCTACCTGGGCCGCCCGGAGGCCACCGCCGCCGCGTACACCGCCGACGGCTGGTTCCGCACCGGCGACATCGCCGCCGTCGAGCCCGACGGCACCCACCGCATCGTCGGCCGTGCCTCCACCGACCTGATCAAGTCCGGCGGCTACCGCATCGGCGCGGGCGAGGTCGAGAACGCGCTGCTCGACCACCCGGCCGTCACCGAGGCGGCCGTCGTCGGCCTGCCGCACGAGGACCTCGGCCAGGAGATCGTCGCCTACGTCGTCGCCGACGGCGTGACCGAACAGGACCTGATCGACTTCGTCGCCGGCCATCTGTCCGTCCACAAGCGCCCCCGCCGCGTCCGTTTCCTCGACGCGCTCCCGCGCAACGCGATGGGCAAGCCGCAGAAGAAGCTGCTGCCACCCGCCTGACCGTCCTGCATAATTCCATGCAGGACAGGCGTCGGATGAATGGTCGAGGAGGGTCGATGGGCGACACCGGGGGCGAGCCGGAGGTCACCGCGCGGCTGCAGAAGCTGTTCGAGGGGCACCGGCTGACGCCCACGCAGCGCCGCATCGCCCACTGCGTGGTGCGCCGCGCCGCGGACGCGCCCTTCCTCTCCAGCGTCGAACTCGCTGAGCTGGCCGGCGTCAGCCAGCCCTCGGTCACCCGCTTCGCCGTCGCCCTCGGCTTCGACGGCTACCCGGCGCTCCGCCGCCATCTGCGGGACGTCGTGCCGGCGGCGGCCGCGGAGGGCTCGGATTCGTACAACGAGTACCAGCAGGCCGTGCACGCCGAGATGGACAACCTCCGCCACCTCGCGTCCCTGCTCGCCGACCCCGAGCCCGTCACCCGGGCGGGCCGGATCCTCGCCGGCTCGCGCCCCCTGCCCGTGCTCGGCCTCCGCGCCGCCACCGCCCAGGCGGCCGGCTTCTGCTACTTCGCGCGCAAGGTTCATCCCGACGTGCGCCTGCTCGACGAGGGCGGCACCCTGCTGGTCGACCGCATCGACGCGGCCGTCCGGGCGGGGGCGAGCGCGCTGTTGTGCTTCGCGCTGCCGCGCCATCCGCGGGAGGTCGTCGAGGCCCTGGAGTACGCGCACGGCGCGGGCCTGACGGTCGTCACGGTCGCGGACTCCACGTTCGCGCCGGTGGCGCGCCACAGCGACCTCCTCCTCCCGGCCGCCGTCGGCACGGGCCTGGCCTTCGACACGGCGTGCGCGCCGATGCTGCTGGGGAGGGTGCTGCTGGAGGCGATGTGCGATGCGTTGCCTGATGCTCAGGCGCGCTTGGAGGAGTTCGACGTTCGGGCCGCCGCCCGGGGGCTGTTCGTGGAGTGAGCCCTGGGGGCCTCGCCCCCGGACCCCGGCCCCCGGACCCCCGGCCCCCGGACTGGCCCCTAGCCGAACCGCATCTCCGGGAAGCGGGACGACGGGCCGTCCAGCAAGCCGTCGTCCCGGCCGCGCAGAAAGCGATCGAGGAAGCTCACGACATACGCCCGCGTCACTCCCACCGCCCGCTCCCCCCGCACCGAGCCGATCGCCTCCCCGACCGTCTCCCACCCCACCACGCCCCGCCGCGCCAGTCCCGTCAGCAGCGGTGCCGCGTCCGTGTAGACGGCGTGGCGGGAGCCCGTCAGGGTGAGGTCCGTGTGCCAGCCGCGGGAGTGCCGCCACAGGGACAGCCACGACGGCTGGCGGCGGTAGTCGCCGGAGTCGGGGCTGTCCGTCCCCATGAGCAGGTACGGCCGGTCGACGCCGCTCCGCGCCAGGTCGCTCAGCTGCGTGCCCCCGCCGGGGGTGGGGTATTCGAGCGTGCCGTCCATGTTGACGGCGGCCGACACGCGCCGGTCGTCGTGCAGGGTCTGCAGGGCCGTGAAGCCGCCCGCCGAGTGCCCGGCCATGCCCACGTGCCGCAGGTCCATCGCGTCCGCGAGCCCGCGCGGCAGGCTGCCCGGCGCCTTGCCGTGGTGCCGCCGCAGGTCCTCCAGGCGGTCCAGCACGAACCGCGCGTCGGCCACCCGTGCCGCCATCGCCTTGCGCAGCACCGCGCCGACGTCCGTGCCGGACCGGCGGGCCAGGTCCGGCAGGACCGAGGTGGCGAGGCGGCCGTCGGGGAAGCGGACCTCGGAGGAGTCGTACGTGTGGTCCATCGTGACCACGACATAGCCGCGCGAGGCCAGTTCCTCGGCCAGCGAGGTGTTCCAGGTGCGCGGGTCGCCCAGGCCGGAGGAGTACAGCACGACCGGCCGGATGCCGGTGCCCTGGAGGGCGGGCGCGTTCACGCGGGCGTGCGTGCGGGTGGCGGACCAGTCGACGCGGCCCGCCGGGATGCCGTAGTTGAAGCTGCCGGCACCCAGGGGCGAGCCGAAGTGGGCGGCCGAGCGGGGGTCCATCTGCGGCGCGGTGGCGCGCCGGCCGGTGCGCGGCGCGGCCTCGCGCCACCCGGCGCGCGCCGCCGGGTACCAGAAGCTGACCATGACCTCGCGGTGGTGGCCCTTCCGGGGCCGCCAGGGGTCCTGCCGCTTGGTGTCCACCAGACGCCGGGTGAGGGTGCCGACGCGGTACGGGCCCGTCGGCTCGGGCAGCTCCAGCGCCCCTGCCGCGCCGCCCGGCGCGCCGTCCGTACCCGCCGCGGGTGCCGTGTGCGCCGCTTGCGCCGCGTGTGCGCCGGGCGCGAGCGCGCCCAGTACGCCGGTCAGGGCCAGCACCCCGGCCGCGACCAGCGCCCGCCGCCGCAGCCCCCGCAGTCCCTGCTCCTTCACCGGCATCCCGGCTCCTTCCGCCGCCACCGCGCCCGCTCGGCGCCAGGACGAGCGTAGGGACCGCGGGCCCCGCGACACGTCATACGACGGAGCCAACTCGCAGGCGGTACCGGGGTATGACCCCAGTGGGCTACACGGCTCTCAGCTCGTCCTCAGATTCGTTGGTTAACGTGCCAGGGCAGGTCAGAAACGACAAGGAGGTCTCGAGGTGGGGCGCGGAGCGTATGCGCTGGCCCGCGTGGCCGTGATCGTGCGGGCGCCGGCCCGCCGGCTGTGGTGGCTCGGGGTGTTCGGCGCCGGGATCGGCGGGCTGGTCCCGGGGCTGACCGGGCGGCGGATCGGCGTCCTGGCCGGTGCCGCCCTGTTCGTGCTCGCGGCCGGCACGGCCTTCGCCGTGCGCCGCAAGCGGTACGCGCTGCTCGCGCGCGGCGCGTCGCGGGCCGGCAAGACGGTCTTCCTCCAGGACCGGGCCGTGACCATGCGCAACTGGCGGCGCGCGCGGCGCTGGTGGCTGGCGGCGGCCTTCCTCGCCGCCGTGGGGTCCTCCTTCGCCGTCCCGGCGGCGCTCGGCATGGCGCTGGCCGGCCTCGGCGCGGGCCTGTGGGCCAAGGCCCTGTGGCTGGGCGCCCTGGAGCGCCGGAACGACGTCCTGCTGTGGGTCCGGGCGGAGTGGGCGCGCTCCAGCCCCGCCGCCAAGCAGGTGCCGGGCTATCTGACCACCGGGCTCGGCGCGGGCGACGCCGTGGCCGGCGGCGCGCGGCGCAGGGCCGGACGGTCCGCCCGGGGCGGTGCGGCCAAGCTCAGTACAGCCCGCTGAGCCCGGCGGCGTGGCCGGCGCCGCCCTCGGCCACCAGCTCCGCCGTCGTCTGCGCGGGGCGTACGGTCGCGAACCGCACGCCCCCGGCGTCGTCGGCGGCGTACCCGTGGACCGCCACGCGCGGCAGCGAGTTGTAGCCGTAGGGGTGGGCGAAGTAGTACGCGCCCGTGTCGAGCAGCGCCACGTGGTCCCCCGCTTCCAGCAGCGGCAGCGGCCGGTCCGTTGCCACCAGGTCGCCCGCGAAGCAGCACGGGCCCGCGACGTCCTGCGCCACGACCGGGGCCGTCTTCGGCAGCCCCCGCGCGTCGTACGCGGCCACGCGCAGCGGCCAGGACGCCGGTGCGAAGACCGTACGGGCCGCGACCTGCGCGCCCGCGTGCGTCACCGCGATCCGGCGCCCCCCGGCCGACTTGGCGTACTCGACGCGGGCCAGCACCATGCCGCTCTTGGCCAGCAGTGACCGGCCGAACTCGGTCACCAGCGCGTACCGCCCGTCGAACAGGCCCGGCACGGCGGCGGCGAGCACCGCCGCGTAGTCGTCGAAGGTCGGGGTGATCTCGTCGGACGCGAAGTTCACGGGCAGCCCGCCGCCGATGTCGAGCGTGGTCACCTGCCGTCGTCCGGCCGCGTGGTTGATCTCCTCGGCCAGCTCGTACAGGACCCGCACGCCCTCGGCGATCAGTGACAGCGGGCAGCCCTGCGAGCCGACGTGGGCGTGCAGCCGGGTCAGCCAGGGCCGCTCGCCGTAGGCGCGTACGACCCATGCGCGCGCCCCCGCGTCGCGCAGGGCGACGCCGAACTTCGAGGTGTCCGTCGCCGTGGACAGTGCCTCGATGCTGCCCCCGCCGACCTGCGGATTGACCCGCAGCCCGAGCGAGGGTGCGGGCGGGCCGCCCGCGCCCTCGCTCGGGCCGCCCCGGCCGGTTCCGGCGAGCAGGGCGTCCAGGCGGGTCAGCTCCTCGCGGTTGTCGGCGTTGACCGCGATGCCGAGGGCGAGTGCCTCACGCAGTTCGGTGACGGTCTTGGCGGGGGAGTCCAGCACGATGTGCTCCGGCGCGAGGCCCGCCGCGCGCGCCAGCGCGAGCTCCCCGGGGCTCGCGACCTCGCACCCGAGCCCCTCGTCGGCCAGCAGCCGCAGCACGGGCACCAGGGGGGCCGCCTTCACCGCGAAGGCGTGCAGCGCGACGCCGCCGAGTGCCGAGCGCAGCGCCCGCGCCGCCTCGCGGATCGTCCGTACGTCCAGCAGCCCCACGACGGGGCACGCATCGCTCAGCAGGCCCTGGGCCACCGCCGCCCGTACGGCGGCGTCCCGGCGGCGGCCGAGCGCGTTCTCACCGGCTCCGCTGTCCACGCTGCCACTCCACCACTCCGGCCGCCCGGCCGCGAGAGGGCCTGGACGGCTCGGCCCGACCTGTTGACTAGTGCTATTCAGCGCCCCAAGATGTGCAGTGTTCTATTCAGGACGGTGGTGGAGCCGTTCCGGAACCAGGGAGGCAGGGCCCATGTCAGGACCGCGACCCGTGCGGGCACCGCGAGGCACGCAGCTGAGCGCCCGGGGATGGCAGCAGGAAGCCGCACTGCGCATGCTGCAGAACAACCTGGACCCGGAGGTCGCCGAGCACCCCGACAAGCTCGTCGTCTACGGCGGCACGGGCAAGGCCGCCCGCGACTGGCGCTCCTTCGACGCCATGGTCCGCACCCTGCAGTCGCTGAAGCAGGACGAGACCATGCTCGTCCAGTCCGGCCGCCCCGTCGGCGTCATGCAGACCCACGAGTGGGCCCCACGCGTCCTGATCGCCAACTCCAACCTCGTGGGCGACTGGGCCAACTGGGAGGAGTTCCGCCGCCTGGAGGCCCTCGGCCTCACCATGTACGGCCAGATGACGGCCGGCTCCTGGATCTACATCGGCACCCAGGGCATCCTCCAGGGCACCTACGAGACCTTCGCCGCCGTCGCCGCGAAGAAGTTCGGCGGGACGCTGGCCGGGACGATCACCCTCACCGCCGGCCTCGGCGGCATGGGCGGCGCCCAGCCGCTCGCCGTCACCATGAACGACGGCGTCGCCATCTGCATCGACTGCGACCCGCGCGCCATCGAGCGCCGCATCGAGCACCGCTACCTGGACGTCAAGGCCGACTCCCTCGACCACGCCCTCCAGCTCGCCGTCGAGGCCCGCGACGCCCGCCGCCCGCTGTCCATCGGCGTCCTCGGCAACGCCGCCGAGCTCGTCCCGCAGCTGCTCGCGATGAACGCGCCCATCGACATCGTGACGGACCAGACGAGCGCCCACGACCCGCTGTCGTACCTGCCCGTCGGCGTCTCCTTCGACGACATGGCCTCCTACGCGGCCGAGAAGCCCGCCGACTTCACGACCCGGGCGCGCGAGTCGATGGCGCGGCACGTCGAGGCCATGGTCGGCTTCCAGGACGCCGGTGCCGAGGTCTTCGACTACGGCAACTCCATCCGCGGCGAGGCCCAGCTCGCCGGCTACGAGCGCGCGTTCGCCTTCCCCGGCTTCGTCCCCGCCTACATCCGCCCCCTCTTCTGCGAGGGCAAGGGCCCCTTCCGCTGGGCCGCCCTCTCCGGCGACCCCAAGGACATCGCCGCCACCGACCGCGCCATCCTCGACCTCTTCCCGGAGAACGAGTCCCTCGCCCGCTGGATCAAGATGGCCGGCGAGCGCGTCCACTTCCAGGGCCTCCCCGCCCGCATCTGCTGGCTCGGCTACGGTGAGCGCGACCGCGCCGGCGAGCGCTTCAACGACATGGTCGCGAGCGGCGAGCTCTCCGCGCCCGTCGTCATCGGCCGCGACCACCTCGACTGCGGCTCCGTCGCCTCCCCCTACCGCGAGACCGAGGCGATGCTCGACGGCTCCGACGCGATCGCCGACTGGCCGCTGCTCAACGCCATGGTCAACGTCGCCTCGGGCGCGTCCTGGGTCTCCCTCCACCACGGCGGCGGCGTCGGCATGGGCCGCTCCATCCACGCCGGCCAGGTCACGGTGGCCGACGGCACGGCACTCGCGGGCGAGAAGATCCGCCGCGTACTGACGAACGACCCGGGCATGGGCGTCATCCGCCACGTCGACGCGGGCTACGACATCGCGGAGTCGGTGGCCCAGGACCGCGACGTCCGTATCCCGATGCGCGAGGGTGACGGCGAGTGACCGGCCCCGACGCGGTTGTGCCCACAACCGCACCCGCGGGCGGCGACGGCGCGCCCGTCCCCCCGGGGGCATCCGGTCCGGGTGTCCCCCGCGGGGCCTCGTTCCACGAGATGTGGCGCGACCTCGCGTCCATCGGCCGCAACGCGGCCACCGGCGGATACCGCCGCTTCGCCTGGACCGGCGCCGACACCGACTGCCGCGCCTGGTTCCGGGCGCAGGCCGAAGCCCGCGGTCTCACCCACGAGGTGGACCGCAACGGCAACCAGTGGGCCTGGCTCGGCGACCCCGCCGCCGGTGACGCCGTCGTCACCGGCTCCCACCTCGACTCCGTCCCCGACGGCGGCGCCTTCGACGGCCCCCTCGGCGTCGTGTCCGCCTTCGCCGCGCTCGACGAACTCCGCGCGCGCGGCGCCGCGCCCACCCGCCCCCTCGCCGTCGTCAACTTCGGCGACGAGGAGGGCGCCCGCTTCGGCCTCGCCTGCGTCGGCTCCCGCCTCACCGCCGGAGCCCTCACCCCGGACGCCGCCCGCGAGCTCCGCGACGCGGACGGCGTCACCCTCCCCCGGGCGATGGAGCGCGCCGGATACGACCCCGACGACATCGGCGCCGACCCCGAACGCCTCGCCCGCATCGGCGCGTTCGTCGAACTCCACGTCGAACAGGGCCGCGCCCTCGCGCACACGGAACACCCCGTCGGTGTCGCGTCCGCGATCTGGCCGCACGGCCGCTGGCGGTTCGACTTCCACGGCGAGGCCAACCACGCCGGCACCACCCGCATCGAGGACCGCCACGACCCGATGCTCACCTACGCCAACACCGTGCTGGCCGCCCGCAAGAAGGCCCGCCTGGCCGGGGCCCTGGCCACCTTCGGCAAGGTGAGCGTCGAGCCGAACGGCGTCAACGCCATCGCCTCCCTCGTCCGCGGCTGGCTGGACTCCCGCGCCGCCGACGAGGAGACCCTGGCCGCCGTCGTCGCCGACATCGAACGCGCCGCCGCCGAACGTGCCGAGCGCGACGGCGTCACCGTGCGCGTCACGCGCGAATCCTTCACGCCGGTCGTGGAATTCGCCCACGACCTGCGCGACGAGCTCGCCGGACTCCTCGGCGGCGTGCCCGTCCTGCCCACCGGCGCCGGCCATGACGCCGGTATCTTGTCCGGCGTCGTCCCCACCGCCATGCTCTTCGTCCGCAACCCCACCGGCATCTCCCACTCGCCCGCCGAGACCGCCGCCGAGGGCGACTGCGTGGCCGGAGTGACCGCACTCGCCGACGTACTGGAGGACCTCGCGTGCAGGTGACGTACTGGGCGGAACACGCGTGGCTCGGCCCCCGGGTCGAGCCGGGCGTCGCCATCGAGGTGACGGACGGCCACGTCACGGCCGTGCGCACGGCCGTACCGGCCCCGCCGCCCGGCGCGGTCACCCTGCGCGGCCTGACCCTCCCCGGCCTGGCCAACGCCCACAGCCACGCCTTCCACCGAGCCCTGCGCGCCCGCACCCAGGAAGGCAGCGGCACCTTCTGGACCTGGCGCGACGTCATGTACGGCGTCGCCGACCGGCTCACCCCCGACAGCTACTACACGCTCGCCCGCGCCACCTACGCCGAGATGGCACTGGCCGGCATCACCTGCGTCGGCGAGTTCCACTACGTGCACCACGCCCCCGGCGGCACCCCCTACGCCGACC
>NZ_JBFAPH010000009.1:0-48734 GCF_040675635.1 Streptomyces sp. NPDC049577 | reverse complement strand
GCTGTACGAGGTGAGCGACGGGCTCGCGACGATCACGCTGAACCGTCCGGACGCGATGAACGCGCTCGACGTCGAGACCAAGGTCGCCCTGCGCGTTCGCCTGCGGGTCGGCGAGGATCGAGGCGATCTCGTCCAGGGAGAAGCCGAGTTCGCGGTAGAAGAGGATCTGCTGGAGGCGGGCCAGGTCGGCGTCGCCGTAGAGCCGGTAACCGGCGTGGCTGCGCTCGCCGGGCGAGAGCAGCCCGGCCTTGTCGTAGTGATGCAGCGTCCGCACCGTCACCCCGGCGAATGCGGCGACCTGTCCCACGGAGTAGCTCATCCACCTGCCCTTTCGTCGGCGTACAGCGTGCGGCCTGACGTAGGGGGAGGGTCAACCGCGGCCTCGGCCGCAGCGGGCGAGGTACAACAGGTGCATCACCGCACGTCACGAGGAGAGGCACGTGAGCCAACCCGACCCCTTCGAAGCCGCCGCCACCGAGGTCCTGCACGTCGCTGTCGAAAGCGCCAAGCGCGCGATCGACATTGCGCGGACGGTCCAGCGAAGCCAAGAGGCCGCGGCGGCCGAGCGCGGTCCGGCCATCCAAGTGGAGCGCATACGGAGGCTGATGGGTCCGGGTGAAGCCGCGGCGTTTCTGGCCGATGCCTCCCGGGCGGCCGAAGGAGCCGTCGGTGAACCCGGCCTGACCGGGGACCGTGCGGGGATCGGCCGCAGAGAGGCGGAAGCCTCCGCCGCGTACTCCCTTGCTGACGACGCCCGTGGCCGGGCCGAAGAATTCGCCGACCGCGGCGACAGGCCGGCAGCGGACGCCGCTGCGGCGGATGCCGCAGCGCTGGACGGCTCCGCAGCCATGATGGATAGGAGCGCGGGAGAGCTGCGGGCCGAGGCGGCCGGCCTCTACTCCGCCACGGCCCCCGACGGCCCGGCGCGCGTGCAGGCCAATGGCGTGGCAGCCGGTCCTGCCGGCACGCTTCGCCGAGCGCAGGTCGTCGGTCAGTGCGGCGTCACGGCTGCTCCTCGCCGGGGCCGGTAGTCGCCCGGGCTCTCGCCGGCAGCGGTAGCGGCCAGCGCCAGCAGCGGACCGTCCTCGTGGTGCCGGGCCACGAGCTGGAGGCCGACGGGTTCGCCTCGCGGCGTGGTGCCGGCGGGCAGACTGATCGCCGGATGCCCGCTGATGTTGAAGCCCCAGGTCAGGGCGACGCTCATGTGCCGGCCGGGGCCGGCGTGCCCGTGCGGGGGGTGCGGGGTCGTCGGGGTGGCGATGATGTCGGCGTGCCGGAAGACCCGCCGCAGCCGTGCGTCGTTCTCGGCGATCAGGGACGGGGCCGGGCCGTCCCGGCCGGCTCGCAGGGCCTCCCACGCGGGAGCGGGGTCGAGCAACTCGACGGCGGTGTCCTCGAAGCGCAGCAGCCCGGCGTCGACGACGCGCTCCAAGGCGGCCCGTGCCGTGTCGGCCACGGCGGGCGCGGTGTCGGCGAAACCCAGGGTCGCCGACCACGCCACGGTCCGGGCGGCCGGCGGCACGAGGGGACGCGGGACGCCGGTGACCGCCGCGAGGTACGCGGCGGCGTCCGCGACGCAGCGCACCAGCGGGCCCGGAGTGTTGAGCCCGGCCCGGTCCCTGGCCGGCAGCAGACCGTTGGTCGGCTTGAAGCCGAGGACGCCGCACCAGGCGGCGGGGATCCGGACGGACCCCGCGCCGTCGGAGCCGGTGGCGAGGGGCACCATGCCGGCGGCGACGGCGGCGGCCGACCCGGCGGACGATCCGCCGGGCGACCACCGGGGCCCGAGCGGGTTGGCGGTCGGGCCCCGGTCGGTGGAGCCGTAGGTCTGCCAGCCGCCCTTCCGGCCGGGGACGGACGTGGCCCCGACGGGCACGCACCCGGCGGCCAGCAGACGCTCGCTCTGGAACGAGCCGAGCCCCTCACTCGCCTTGACGCCGATGGGCACGCCGGCCAGTGCCGGCCGCGCACCCCGTGCGATCAGCGCGTCGACTTCCGCGGCCCGTTCACGGGCCCGGTCCGGCCATATCGCGGTGAACGCGCGTACGGAGCCGTCCCGCTCGGCGATCCGGGCGAGTGCCGCGTCCACGACCTCCCGCGTCGAGAGATCGCCGGACCGCACGGCGGCGGCGGCATCGGTCGCGGACAGGGCGGCGTACGCGGACGTGGTGAGCACATCGACCTCCGTACGTTCTCAGCGTGAGGGGCTGCCGCCCCGCCCCTGGGCATGCCCGAAATCCCGCCGGGCGGCCTCCGGCCGGGGAGCCGGCATGGCACGGGGGAGGTGGCCTGGTGCCGTACCAGGACTCCGCATGGTCGCGGCGAACATCTGGCGCGTCATGTACGGCGCCGGTGGAAACGTCCATGGTTTCAGATCGGGGTTGGCCTCCTTGCGCACGATGCGTTCCATCAGGACCGCCATCTCCACCGGGCCCACTCCGCCGGGGACGGGCGTGATGTTCTGCGGGACGCGGGCAGCTTCTGGACGGATGTCGCCGGCGACACTGCCGTCGGCCTGGGGCGTGAAGCCCGAGTCGACAACCAGACGATGGTGCGGACGGATGTGCTCGGCCGTGAGCAGATGGGGATTTCCGGCAGTGGAGACGACGATGTCGGCCCGGGTGACCTCGCGGAGATCGTCACCGAGGTCGAAAGGAACGACGTCCAGACCTTGGTCGTTGAGCAACCGCACGACACCGCTGCCGACGAAGCCGCGGGCTCCCACCACGGCGATGCGGGCGTCCTCTGCGAACGGAGCGACGATGCGGCTGATGCCGTCGGCGGTGGCGCAGGCGCGTTGCAGGGAACGGTCACCGAGCAGGGCGTCGATGTCCTTGGCGGGGTCCAAGTGTTGTACCAGTCGTACGAGGTGAGCGGGCGGCGGAAACTGCACGATGACGGAACTGGTGCTGGTGTCCGCGTTGAAAGCCTCTATTCGCTGCGCGAATTCTGCTGCGGAAGTCGTACCGGGCAACACCACGTGGTCGACACCGAAGCCGAGGTGGGAGAACGCACGTACCTTCTGCTCGGCAGAGACGCGGGATGCCTCCATGCGGCGTTCCCAATGTGGCGGGTCGGACTCCGTAGGCAGGAAGCGAATGATCGCGACCCGTTTTCCCATGGCTTCGATGGGCTCGCGATAGGGACTCAGGTCCTCGCGTACGGAACGCAGCAGATCGGTCCCGGAAAGCTGCCGTGACGTCATGGTGGCGGCCTTCAGTCGCGGTGCCCGAGCCGGGCCAGGGCCCTCGGGACCGACTCGAGACCCCAGGAGGTGATGAGCTGTTCGGTCTCACGTCCACTCAACAGATGATGTCCGGCCAGGTCGCCGTGGTACCGCTCGCCGTCATAGGAGAGCGTCACCCTGGTCAGGGTCGCCGCACCGGTCGGATCGTAGGAGGAGAACGGTCCGTGATGGGCGAACCAGTGGGTGTTGTACGGGTTGATCGTCGTGTAGGGCTGCACGACGTTGAAGGCGGCCGTGGCTGCCACGTCGAAATGGCCGGTGATGCCATGCGGGTCGGGGTCGCTGGCCAGCTCCGACAGAACCATGACGGCGGGGCCGGGCTCTGCCGGCACGATCAGCTGGGACAAGCAGTGCCCGTCCACGCCGGGCGCATGGTGCCAGGTGACGAGAGTAGTGAAGAGTTTGGCCTGTGACCTTTCGTCGACCAGGACTTCTTTCGCCATGGGTCTCTCCTCGGTGCTGTTGCCGTTGTCGTGATGGATCAATGGTCGCCAAAGGGAAGGGGTGCGACGGGCGGTTGCTGCAGGAGCGCGTGCTGCGGCCGCTCCGGGTGGGTCATGCACGCGGCGAACGGACCGGAAGGGTGGCGCAGCTGGGCCATGCACGGGTCGAGGTGGTCACGCGCCCATACGCTGGGGCCCGTGTATCCGCCGGCCTCCGGAGTGGTGAGCTCCTGCCACGCCAACCACAGGGCGTGCAGCCGCGCCACTGCCTGCGGATGTTCGAACCAGCGTGGGCACCAGGGCGCGGAGGACGACACCTCCGTGAGGTAGCAGGCCGCCAGCACATACTCGACCCACATGGCGAGAGCCGCGAGCTCGGCGTCGTAGGCCGCTTGGTCCTCCAGCTTGAGGATCAGGGGCGGGACGCGTGGTTCCTCCGCCCGTCCCTCGTCGGCGCTCTCGGCCGCCGAGGGGCTGTCGATGAGGTAGTCGCTCATGTCAGGGCCGCCTTCCGCGCGCGTTCGGTGATGGCCTTCGCCTCCGCATCGGCGGCGGCCGCGAGCTCTGCGGCCCCTGGCTCCAGGTACCAGGGGCGCAGCTTGAGCATGGCCACTGGCACACCGGTGGCCAGCAGCAGCGCCCGGCCCTTGGGCATGGCCCGGATCTGGGCCGCTTCCATGATGCGTTCGCGCTGTCGTGACGTGCTGGTGCTGCGGCCGCTGGAGGAGTGCGAGACGGAGGTCTCCCTGACCTTGTGCTCGCCGACGAGCCGCGAGACCTTCTCGACGAAGTCGGCGTCGTCCAGACCGGCACCCAGGACCTTGACCGTGGAGGCGGACCACAGGGCGTCCATGCCGATCTCTCCCCACACCCGTACGCCCTGCCGGTACGACTGGAGGATGGTCAGCGGGGTGATGCCGCGTGACCCCAGGTGGGAGTACAAGTCGGGCAGGTCCTCGATGCGGCAGACGTTGGCGGCCTCGTCGAGCACGGCTCGCAATGGGGCGTCGAGGCGGCCACCGGCTCGCTCGGCGGCCTGGACACCGGCACGGAATACCGAGTCCGCGGCCGCCGCGATGACACCGGCCGCGGAGCCGCCGCCGTCCTTGCTCAGCAGGTACAGGGTGTCGCGTGACTGTACGAACTTCTCCGGCTCGAACTGGGGACGGTGCTTGTCCGGCGTCACCCACGCGGCGATCTGAGGGTCGAGGAGGCAGGCGACGCACTGACGGGCGGTCTCATACACACCGTCGCGCGTCTCGGGTGCGCCGGCCACGGTGGAGGCCAACTGGTCGGCGAGCGCCGACATGCCGTTGGCCCGGAGGGCGTTGATCGGCGCCCGGTCCGCCGGCGTCGAGAGCCAGGCGAGGACGTCACCGACGGTGCCACCGTTGAGCGCGGCCGCGTGGAAGAGCGCGGTGAGCGTGTTCAGCGCGGCGTTCATCCAGAAGTCGCGGCGGGCCGTGCTGTCCGTGCTGGACGCCACGAAGTGCATGGCCAGCCGGCGGGCCCCCTCGATGGTGCGGGCGGAGGCGAGCATGTCCCACCACAGCTCGCGCTCGGCGTGCGCGACGCTCTGTGCGTCCAGGCACCAGGTGGTGCCGACCCGGGCCCGGGCCTGCCGGGTGATCGCGTAGACATCGCTCTTGTTGGACGTGAGCAGGGCGGCGCCGGGTGCCTGCAGCACGGTGGGTGTGGCGAGCGCGGTCGACTTGCCGGCGCGAGGAGCCATCAACGCCAGGTAGACGTCCTCGTCGGAGCCGCGCAGTTCGGGCCCGCGCGGCTCGAGGTCGCCGAGCAGGACTCCGCGGTCCTGCGGCCGGAGTTCCTTGACGAGCTTGAGCGACGGCCGCAGGTCGCGGGCGCGCGCTTCGGCACTCTTGGGCGCAAGTGCCGCCACCGCGCGCTGCCCCGCCAGGCCGGACGGCTTGGAGAATCGCTGCCAGGCCCATGTGCTCCCGGCCGCCGAACCGGCGACGAAGAGGAGCAGCAGTCCGACGATCCCGACGACGGCGCCGGTCGGGGCGGCCGGCCACAGGGCTCCCGGGCCTCCGGTGAACAGATGGAGTGCCGAGGGGAGTGAGAAGGGCGGAGGAGCCCAGCCCCCTCCGGCGAGGGCGGCACCGAGGGTGCCGCCGAGCCATGCGCCGGAGAACAGCACCCCGCCGCCGAAGATCACGCCCACGATCGTGAGGGGAGCGGCGATGCCGCCCCCGCCTCCTGCCGGCCTTCCGGTGCTCACAGCTGCGTTCTCCCTCGGTGCATGGCCTTGTCGGTGTCGAACTGCTCCCGTTCGGTGTCCGTCAGCTCCAGCCGTACCGGTGTACCGGCCCGGGTGCCGATTTTGATCAGGTACTTGCCGCGGCCGCGGTGCTGCTGCGTCGTGCCATCCACGCCCGTGATGGTGGGGCTCGACCAAGAGGCGACCATCGCCATCTCCGCGTCCGTGAGCGGGCGCTGTGCGCTGACGCGCTCGAGCTCGCCCCGGGACAACGCCCCCAGAACGAGGGAGTCGCACCGGTCCATCAGGCCCAGGGCCTTGGCCCGGTCCTCGGCGGTGGGCAGGCTCTCGGGGTCCCGCAGGGAGTGCGTGACGAAGATCGTCACCTCCCCCTTGGACCGGTTCAGACGTGTCATGGCGTCCATGGCGTCGACCATCCCGGCCCCGGCGCGGAGGGCCCGCCACATCTCGTCCAGCGGCAGCACGAGAGGGCGGTTCATCATCCCGAGGGCGCGGGCGGAGTCGATGCTGGAGTACGAGTACGCCCACGTGGCCAGCAGCCCGGCGGCGATCACGTTGGGCCCAGCAGTCAGCAGCGCGGACAGGTCGACGCTCAGGGCCGGGGCGTCCAGGTCCACCGGCGTCGTGGTCGGCCCGTCGAAAAGCCCCGACAGCGGGCCGTCGCACAGGTTCTCCAGAGCCAGTGTCACTTCGCGGACGTGCCGCCGGTACTCGTCCTCGCTGTCGACCATGAGGCGCGACCACAGCATGTCCGAGCCGTCCCGTAGCAGCCGCACGATGTCGGGCACCACCGGGTCCGCGCCCAGCAGCTTCTCGGAGACGACCCGGATGGCGTGCGTCACCACGTTCGACTCGGTCGCGTTCGGCCGCCGACCCAGCCCGACCTCGGTGGCGAGGAGGGCCTGCAGAAGCTCGCCACGGCGGCCGTTGATCTCCGCCAGCAGCGGCTCGCGACGCGACTCCGGGAGCGTCGGGAGCAGCGGCCGCAGCGGACCGGAGTCCAGGGGATTGAGGCGGTCGAGCCCCCGGCCGATCCGGACGACCTGCCCGCCCAGTGACTGGACGATCGGCGCGTACTCGCCCTTCACATCGCCGGGGACGACCGTCTTGTACCCGTAGGCGCTGTAGACGGTGGCCACCCGCTTGGTGAAGGCACTCTTGCCCGCCCCGGGCTGGGCCATGACCCACACGCCGGGGTTCTGGGTGAGTTTGCCGACCCAGCCGCCGGGATCGAAGCACACCAGCTCGTGGGTGAGCATGTCCGGGCCGATCGGGACACCCTCAGGAGGAAGCCCCGCGCCGAGCACGAACGGATACAGGCCGCCGACCTGGGCGGTGGTTCCGATGTAGACGGCACCCCGATCGAGGTTCGCCGCACGGCCGCGCCCGGCGCCGGGCCAGCCCCAGCGGCTGGCGATCACCTTCGGGTTGAGCTGGAAACCGTCAGCTGTGTCCGTCTCGACGGCGCCGGCGCTCTGTTCGCGTACCGACTGCCTCTCAGCCGCCGCCGAAGCCTTGACGGCCTTCTTGCGTCGCATGTCTGTTCCCTCGGTGCAGTTGGTCAGGCCAGCGGGTTGATGCCGACCGGCAGCCCGACGGCGAACGCGGCCGCTTGGGCGCCATAGGCATAGCGGAAGCGCAGGCCACCGCTGAGTTTGGCCGCCTTCTCGACCTCGCGGATCGCGGCGGGGAGGTCATCGGGGTTCTCCACGGTGGTGGTGACGTAGACCGACCACTGCACCAGACCGGCACCCAGCGCCTCCTCGGTCGCCGAACGCTCGGCGTGCGCGGCGTCGACACGCTCGCGCCGCGTCGTACTGCGTTGCGTGCGGCGCCGGTACTCCGCGCGCGCGTCGGAGGCGTTCACCTCGCGCTCGACGACCGCGGCCGCTTCCTCGGTCGGCAGCACCCGGTACGCCAGCGTGATCCGGCGAGCGAAGGTGCCGGGTGCCAGGAGCTTGAGCAGCACGTCGTACGGGACGGGCTTGCGCGGGGCCTCTCGCAGCACCCATGAGACCGAGTGCGAGCCGTCGTGCCGGTAGACCGTCCAGCCGTCCTCCGCCGCCACCGGACCGGCCTCGTGCCAGGTCAGCTCGGCGACGTGCTCCTGCGGTGCATCCATGTCGGCAGGCGCGTAGGCGCCGCGCACCAACCGCATCACGTCCAGGTCGGTTGCCCGGCGCACGATGTCCGCACCGGCGCCCGACAGGTCCACCCCGTCGAGCACCCGCAACGTCTCGGCTGCCGCTTCCGCCGGATTCTTCGGCTTCTGGGCCGTGGAACGGGACGGGTCGACGGTCAGCGTGAGCCAGGCCGCCAGCTGCGCGGACGCCCGGGGAGCCCGGGCGACCAGCTCGCGCACGGCCCGGCGGGCAGCAGCCGGCGCGTTCGGGTCGACGCGCTCAACGATGTGGTCGCTCAGGGCCTGACCGGAGGAGGGCCGCACCTGAATGGTGACGGCCGCTCCCATCAGCGTCTCCTCGTCGGCGAGCCGGGCCAGCGTCTCGCCCCACGCGGCCGCCGAACCGTTCTGCGCGTCGGACGGCGCGAGCAACGACCCGGCCGGTGAGAGCAGCAACGAAGCGGTCATATGCCCGGTGCGCTGATTCCACACGAGTCCCACGGGCTCGCGTCCTGTCGTGTCCTGCACCCGCAGCAGCTTCGTGGGGGCGACGACGCCCGGCAGGTCCAGCGCCTGCGGAGAGGCGAGGAACTGGCCCCGGAAGGAGGTTTCTCCTCGCATGGTGGCCCACTGCCATCGCAGACGCGCCGCCAGGAAGGACAGCAGGGGCGTGCCGTGGCGCTGCCAGACCGTCAGCGCCATGATGACCAGGGCCAGGGGCACCGTGACCGGAAGCGTACCCAGGCCGGCCGTGTTGAGCACGATGATCGGCACGATCAGCGACACCACCACCACGGCGGTCTGGGCACCGTTGAGGTGGCCGATGCCCAGCGTCCGAGACCTGCGCCATCCGCCGTAGAGCATCGGATCCTGACTCACTGCTTCCCTCCGCCCATGGCGTCACCGGACGCCTGGATGCCTTTCTGTACCGCCTCGGCCGCGACCATCGCGATCTGAACCCCGGCGGCCGGACCACCGCCGGCAGCGCCAGCGGCGCCGGCAGCCGTGTTCACGGCCTGCTTGGCCTGCTGTCCCACCTGCTGGGCGCCCTCGGCCGTGGGCGACTCGCCGGGTGATCCCGGCTTTCCGGATCCGCCCGGCTGACCGGCACCACCGCTCGGACCCTTGCCGCCCGCTCCGCCCGGGGAACCGGGGCCGCCGGGACCGCCGCTGTTCGCGTGCTGGACGGCGGTGCCACCGCCGCCACCGGACGGCGGTGGGTTGTTCGGACCAGGACCCTGCTTCTCCATGTCCTTGGCGTGCTGCACGGGCGACGTCGGCCCACTCGCGCCGTCGCCCTTGCCTCCGCCACCTCCGCGGGCTCCCAGCATCGAGCCCGCCGCACCGATGAGACCACCGATCACGGCCGCGCCGTTGACGCCACCGGCGACCGCGGCACCGAACGGAGCGAAGATGTTCAGCAGGGACTTCATGGCCAGGATGCTCAGAACGAGCGTGACAGCTCCGCGAGTCCAGTCCACCATGGTCGGTGCCTTGACCATTTCGGTGAAACCAACAGCCAGGATCAGCGCGGCCATGGGCTTGTAAACGATGATCGACATGATCGCGGTGATGATCCTGGGCAGCCACTGACGCGATGTCTGGCCACCGGCCTGCCCGGACGCGGCGATCGGCAGCAACAGCGCCTGGATCGGAATGGCGGCCTGTCTCAGGAAGAGCATGATCACCTGAACCAGACCGACGATCAGAGCCATCAGCGCCAGGAGGATTGTCGCCACCGGATTGGTGTTCGCCGGAAGCATCACCTTGGTGATGACGGCAGTCGTGTTGCCCTTGCCGTTGAAGCCGACGTCGAGGATCTCGTCCGTGAGCTTGTCCGATGCCAGGAGCAGCGAGTCGACGACGGTGATGCCGATGGCACACACGATCGCCATCATCACCAGGCCCTGCAACGCCTCCATCAAGGGTGCGCCCTTGCGGCGTATCACCGTCCGGATCCCCTGGAAGATCGTCAACAATGTTGCGATCATCACGCCGATTCCGAGCAGCAGCGCTTGCAGCGATATGGAGTTCATCCCCCCGTTCGAACTCTTGCCGCTGCACCGCGGATCTTTCTTCTTTTCCTCCGCAGATTTTTTGTCACACTTGGGGCGTTCGATGATCCCCGTGTCCTTGACCTGGACGGACGGCATGTAGAGCCACCACGCGAGAGTGGTCTTGAAGATATCCGCCGTGAAGTTGGCCATGCCGTCGGCGATCGGCTTGACGATACTGTTGGTCAGTGGCTTGACCACGGCTTCGTCGAAGGCTTTGTCGATGGCCTTCTCCGCCACATCACAGCCTGCTGCAGCCGCCGCTCCACCCAATGGAGCCGCCACGAGTTTGCAGGTGAAGTTGAAGGGGTTGGGCCACTGCGGCAGTGCCGCGGAGGGTTTCGCCGGTGCGGCCGACGCGGGTGCGGCCGTTGCTGCGAGCGAGAAGCAGAACAGGAGTGACACCAGGGCGGCAAGAAGCCGCCGTGCGTGAATCATCGCCGGTCACCTTCTTGTATGGCCTTCCAACCGGCGCTGTTGAATTCCGGGTTCCCGATGTCGGCCGGCTTCGGTTGCTGGCCGGGCGGAATGGAGTGGTCCTTCCAGTCCCCGTCCGTCCACACGGCCAGGGTGCTCGTGGAAACAAGCCGCGTGTCCGGGGAAGAACCGGTCCCGGAACTCATCACGATGCGGACGTCGACCGACACCTTGACGTGAGTGTTGTCCTGGTGCTCCCACTGCACACCGATAGGAATGACGTTGAACGCGGCATCCTGGGGCATCGGGCCGCTGGTGGGAATGCCGGCCGCCTTGCGGTTTTCGGCCGCCGAGTCCTTGGCCATGGACTTCGCGGCCTCTGCCTCCTCGGGTACCGAATACGTGCCGGCCGCCTTCTCGACTTCCTCGGGTGAGATGCTCCAGCCCGCTCGTACCAGAGCCACCGCCATGGCCGCAGCCCCTTCATCGGTCTGCGGGAACCTCACCGGTAGTCCGTTGGACCGCTCCTTGCCCTCCGGGAGCTTCACCCACGACTTCGGCGAGGCATAGGAGTCTTCCGAGCCTTCCGTCGGGTTCGAAGGGCCGACGTGCGTCGGGGCGGGCGCAGGGGCCTTCCCGTCGTCCTTCTTGCCGCCGCCGAAGGCGAGCAACAGCACCACGATGACTGCGAGGACGGCGGCGATGGCGGCAAGAATGATCAGCCCGCGGCGCATGCGCTTGTTGGCGGCCGTCTGGAGGTCGAGGGACATGAGGAGCCTCCGCTTAGGCGCCGAAGAGCATCGGCACGGTGCCGCCGGCGAGACTCGCCACGGAGATACCGGCGATGACCCAGACGATGCCCGAGGCGCCTTCGGCGGCCAAGTGGGAGCGGTTGCGCCGGCCGACCATCATCATGATGCCGCAGGAGATAAGACCCAGGACGCCCGCCATGACGGCGATCCACTTCGCCCACGCGACCCAGTCACCGAATGTTTTGTCGAGCCCCTTGGGCGCCTTGGGCGACGGATTGGGGAAGTCGCCATCTGCGAGCGTGACCATGTCAGACACGTGCGTTATCAGGTGCGTCATGCGAGGTACTCCGTGAGGTGATGTGGTGTCAGACGCCGAGGCCGGCGCGCAGCGCGGCAGCGGCCTTAGCGACTTTGCGATCGTGCAGCGTGGCGGTCGGCTCCTCGGCACTTCGCAGCGCTGCCAGATAAGGAACGTGAAGGGTGCCCAGCACGCGCGAGCCGAGTGCGCGCAGCCGGTAGGAAACGGCCGGAAGCTGGGGAAGGGGGGCGTCCCGGATGACGATCAGCCAGGGCTTCCCGAGCCCGGGATGCCAGTGGCCCAGCAGGGCCGAGGTCCGCGACAGACCGTACGGCGTGGAGCGGGTCACGATCGCGGGAACGTGATCGGGCGGCAACGCGGCTCCGGGGGACAGCTCGACGGCCACTCCCTGCCGGTGCGGATCGAGCATCGCGACGGTGGTGGTGATGCCGGCTCCGCCGTGTGCACTCAGGACGGCATAGCGAGGCGCGTAGACATGATCCATCGTCAACTCCCCCCGTCAAGCGATCTTGCGAGCTGTAGACTAACAAAGCAGACTGCGCGGTCGGACTTAATATGGCGACTGCGATAGGTTGGCGGATGACGACGCGGAGCGGTGGTGTGGCCACCTTTCGGTCCGACCGTATGCGGGAGCACCGACAACGGGCCGGACTGAGCGTGGAGGAGCTGGCGCTGCTCGCTGGCGTCAGCCCGGAGACGGTCCGCAAGGCCGAATCGGGCGCGCGAAAACCGACCGGCCGAGTGGTCGTCGCGCTTGCTGACGCCCTACGAGTGAGCGTCGAGGTTCTTGCCCCTCCGGGAGCGGTGGGCCGCCCGACCTTAAAGCAGCTGCGGCAGCGCACCGGCCGGACGCAGCGTGAGGTCGCCGAGTTCATCGGCATGTCGTCGCAGATGGTCAGCCGCGTGGAAGCCGGGGTGTACCGGGCGAGCGATCCGGGTCGCTGGGCGCCTGCCTACGACGTCACGCCCGAGCAGTGGCTCAGCGCGTGGCAAGCGGGGCGCGACGAGCGCCGGCAGCGGATCGAAGGGGCCCGCGGGGGGAGCAGAGGGTGAAGGAAGGGCCGATACGGCCTGTCGTCGGGCTTGTCATAGGGGCAGCCGCGTTGCCGCTGGTGCTCTTGTTCGCCATTGCGGGGGTCGTGCTCGCCGCCGACGGCGGTGGCGGCCAGGGCAGCGGTACCGGAAGCGTCGCCGGGGGCGTCGGTGGGGGTCTGAAGGAGGGCGTCGGCGGAAAGTGGCGGTCGTGGATCCTCAAGGCCGGTGGGCTATGCCCGGACATCACGGCGCCCATCCTCGCGGCCCAGCTGGAGGAGGAGAGCAACTTCGACGACGAGGCCAAAGGGCCCGTTGTGAACGGAGGCGATCAGGCACTCGGCATAGCCCAGTTCCTTCCGTCGACCTTTGCCCAGTACGGCAGGGACGACGACGGCAACGGCCGCGTCAGTCTGTGGGACGGCGCCGACGCGATCATGGCGCAAGGCCGCTTCATGTGCGAGCTCGCCGGCGACGCGAAGAAGAGCCACTACTCAGGCGGAACGATTCAGCTCGCACTGGCCGGTTACAACGCCGGCTGGTACTGGGTGCAGTACTACCACGGCATACCGCCCTTCAGGGAAACCACCGGCTACGTAGCCGACATCATGGAGCGTGCTAAGGAGTGGACGGTCGCCGGGGGTGGCAGCGGTTCCTTCACCGACGGCCGACAGAGCTGGCGGCTGAACAATCCCCGCAGCGTCGAACAGGCCATAGCCTGGGCCAGATCGCACGCCGGCGACGGTTCCTCGGGCGAGTGGTACAACCGCTGCCTCGCCTTCACCGCCATCGTCTACGGCTGGAACGTTTCCGGCGTCCCTTTCGCCATCGACCACTACAGCGTGGTCCCCAAGGACATGCAGCACACCGACCGCAACCCACCGCCCGGGGCGCTGATGTACTGGGACACCGGGAGCCGTGCCGGGCACATCGCCGTCTACCTCGGAGACGGGAAGATCGTCTCGAACGACATCCTCCGTCACGGCTACATAGACGTGGTGGACGCCGACATGATCGAGAAGAAGTGGGGTGCGAGGTATGTCGGCTGGACGCCGCCGTACTTCCCGCGCGCGGGATGAAACGTTTCGCCTCTTCCGGTGGTCGGAGCGCGGCCGCGGGGATGTCCTTGTGCCGCAAACGTATGCTCACCGTATCCACGCAGGCCACGGCACCCGGGCCGCGTTCACCGACCGAGGGGGAACCTGTGACGAAGCAGTCGCTCAGCGAGTACCTGGAGGAGTACGGCGCAGGTCGCATCGACCGTGAGGAGATGCTGGCCACGGTTGCCGCCTGGCCGCTGGAGGAGCGCGAGTGGGACATGGCGCACACCCTGCCCACTCACCAGGACAACACCGCGGACGAGATCTCCGGTGCCCTTCTGGAAGGCATCCTGACGGAAGAGGATTACCGCGAGATCTGGCGCCGCCGGGGAAAGACAGTCTGATCTTCAAAAACGATCTTTCGATCGGAGGGGTGGGGGCCAGTAATGGACGTTCTGCGCGAGGACTACCGCGAGGTCTACCGGCACCTGCAAGCTCGCATGTCCAGCGGAGACCTGTCCGCCGGCCCGCGTGACACGTTCGCCCAGCATCACCAGGCGGGAGACTGGTCGTTGGAGCGCACACGGTTGCATCGCGACATTCTCGGAGAGGCCAAGGCGTCCACCGCCGGCCTGCCTCGCGACGGTCGTGCGGTGTTGCTGACCTCGGGGCCCCCGGGCGCCGGTAAGGGCACATCACTGGGCCTGCTGAAAGCGCGACAGGGTGACCGGACGGAGCTCGGGCAAGCTCTTGCCGAAGCGCATGGCGTCGATCCCGACAAGTATGTGGTCTTGGATCCCGACCAGTTCAAAGAGGCGATCTTCCGGCATGGTGGTGCTCCGGATGTCCCCGCCGAGGCTCGTCATCTGCCCGGCGGACGGGAACTGGCGCCCTCGGAGCTGGCCGCGCTCGTCCACCGGGAAAGCTCTTACCTGCAGGATCGCTTCGAGAAGTGGGCCAGGAAGCAGGGCTTCAACCTCATCTACGACGGCACCATGAAGAACCTGCCCAAAACCGAGGCTTTGCTGGGCAATCTCAAGCGGGAGGGCTACGGACAGCGTGTCGTCCTGTCCGTGGAGGTCCCCATGGAAACCTCCTTGCAGCAGAACGCCCTGCGCTGGCAGGCAGGCCGCGTCGAGTTCGACGCGGGTCGTGATGACTACGGTGGGCGTATGGCGCCCGAGTCCTTGATCCGTGACCTGTATCCCCAGGGTGCTGCGGCCGCTTACTCTGTCAGCCGGACCAACGCGGAGGCGCTGCACGCCACAGGGCACATCACGGGCCTCATTCAGCTGGATCGCGGTACCTGGCTCAAGGCTCCCGCGCCCGGACCCAACACCCCCGCTGCACGCCTCGAAACCCGGGAGCAGGGCATGCGCATTCGCGTCGCGGCCGCCGCCAACGCCACGTCTTCCAACGGTGCGCGGCCGGTCGCCGCGAGCCGGGCGCAGCCGGCCGTACGGCCCGTGCAGCAGCCCCACGGCCCGGGGCCCAACCGCGCCCACACCCGTTGAGCTTCGCCGCACGGCAAGAGGCGCCGGGCCCCTGCCGGTTCGGCAAGGACCCGGCGCCGTCGGGAGGTGCCGGCCGGGACCCCCGTACGCGGCCGGCGGGGTGGTTCACGCCTGGTAGGCACCCGGCGTCAGACGGGTGGTCACCCCGATGCGGTTCCACGCGTTGATCGTCGTGATCAGGGCGATCAGCTGGGCCAGTTCGCGCTCCTCGAAGCACGCTGCCGCCCGCTCGTACACCTCGTCCGGCACGAAGCCGTCCGTCAGGACCGTCACCGCCTCGGTCAGGGCGAGGGCCGCGCGCTCCTTTTCGGTGTAGTAGCCCACCGCCTCCTCCCAGGCGCTGAGCAGGTAGATGCGCTCCTCGCTCTCGCCCGCCTTGCGGGCGTCCTTGGTGTGCATGTCGAGGCAGAAGGCACAGTGGTTGAGCTGCGAGGCGCGGATCTTGACCAGCTCGATGAGGGACGGGTCGAGGCCCTGGCGGGAGGCCATCTCCAGGGCGTACATCGCCTTGTAGACCTCGGGGACGAGCTGGTGGAAGCGCATGCGCGGGCCGTGCTGGTGGGTCGTTTCGGCTGTCATGGCACCGACGTTACGGCGGCGATAGCCCAGCAGTATGGTCCATTCCCATGGAGAAATCGTGGGCCACTCCGGCGGGTGGCGTGGTGGCGGCACCGGGCTGCCGCGTCGGGGGCGCCGATCTGCACCTGGACC
This sequence comes from Streptomyces sp. NPDC049577, assembly GCF_040675635.1. Taxonomy (NCBI): domain Bacteria; kingdom Bacillati; phylum Actinomycetota; class Actinomycetes; order Kitasatosporales; family Streptomycetaceae; genus Streptomyces; species Streptomyces sp. NPDC049577. The sequence continues at coordinate 32,841 of NZ_JBFAPH010000009.1, read as the reverse complement.
TCTCGGGGCCCGGCGGGGTGCGGGCCGCGCTCATCCGGGCGCTGCGGGAGGCCGTGCGGTCGGGGCGGCTGGCGCCCGGGACGCGGCTGCCCTCGTCCCGTTCCCTCGCCGCCGACCTGGGGCTGGCCCGGAACACCGTGGCCGACGCCTACGGCGAGCTCGTCGCGGAGGGCTGGCTGACGGCCCGGCAGGGGTCGGGAACCCGCGTCGCGCAACGGGCCGCGCCGCGCCCCCCGAGCCGCCGCACCCTTCCCCTGCGCGCCGCCACGCGCCCCCTGTACGACCTGCGCACCGGCACCGCCGACGTCTCCGCCTTCCCGCGCACGGCCTGGCTGACCGCCGCCCGCCGAGCCCTGTCCGCCGCCCCGAGCGAGGCGTTCGGCTACGGCGACGGGCAGGGGCGCCCCGAGCTGCGGACCGCGCTCGCCGACTACCTCGCCCGCGCCCGGGGCGTGCGCACGGACCCGGACCGGATCGTGCTGTGCGCCGGGTTCATGCAGGGCCTGGCCCTGCTGGGCCGGGTGCTGCGGAAGCGCGGCATCCGCGAGACGGGCGTGGAGTCGTACGGGCTGTGGCACCACCAGGAGACCGTGACCCGGGCGGGGCTGCGCGGCGTCCCCCTCACCGTCGACCGGCAGGGGGCCCGTGTCCAGGAGCTGGACGGCCGCAAGGGCCTGCGGGCCGTGCTGCTGACACCCGCCCATCAGTTCCCCACCGGCGTCTCGCTGCACCCGGACCGCCGGACGGCGGTCGTCGACTGGGCCTCGCGGGTGGGCGGGGTGATCGTGGAGGACGACTACGACGGCGAGTTCCGCTACGACCGCCAGCCCGTCGGCGCGCTCCAGGGCCTGGCCCCCGAGCACGTCGTCTACTGCGGCACGACCAGCAAGTCCCTCGCCCCGGGCCTGCGGCTGGCGTGGCTCGTCCTGCCGGACCACCTGGTCGGGGACGTCCTTGAGCTGCGCGCCACGGGCGAGTGGGGCTGCGGGGCGCTCGACCAGCTCACCCTGGCCGAGTTCCTCACCTCGGGCGCGTACGACCGTCATGTGCGCTCGATGCGCCTGCGTTATCGCCGCCGCCGCGACCAGCTCGTCGCCGCGCTCGCCGAGCACGCGCCCCACCTGCGGGTCTCGGGCATCGCGGCCGGTCTGCACGCCGTCCTGGAGCTGCCGCCGGGCACCGAGCGGGAGACGGTGCGGGCGGCGGCCTGGCAGGGGCTGGCGGTGGAGGGGCTGAGCCGCTTCCGGCACCCGTCCGCGCCGGAGACGGACCGCGAGGGGCTGATCGTGGCGTACGGGACGCCGCCGGACCACGCGTTCTCGGGAGTCCTCGACGCCCTGCTGAGGGCCCTGCCGCCGGCGGAGTGAACCGCGGAGTGAAGGGGCCGGCGGTCAGCCGGCGGCGTTGTAGCGCCGCAGGTAGTCCGCGAAGCGCGCCAGATCGGCGTCGTCCCAGTCGGTGAAGCGCTCCTCGAAGCTCGTCCGCCGCTGCCGGTCCGCCTCCTCCAGCAGCCGCAGGCCGTCGGGGGAGGGGCGCAGGATCTGGCCGCGGCGGTCGTCCGGGTCGGGCTCGCGCACGATCAGACCCAGCCGTTCCAGGACGCCGGTCTGGCGGCTGACGGTGGACTTGTCCAGCAGGAAGTGCTCGGCCAGGTCGGTGCCCCGGCAGCCACCGCTCTCCCGCATGTGGTCGAGCAGGGTGTAGGTGACCAGCGAGAGCTCCGGGTGGATCTGGGCCGCCTTGTGCCGGGCCCGGCGGGCGAACGCGGTGAGCTCGCGCTGGACGGTGGTGATGGTCACATCGCGGTCGGGCATTTCTCGAACCTTCCTCTTGGTTGCATAGTACATACAGTATTGGTTGCATTTACCAACCAGATGCGACCGGATACGGAGAGAGAGGAACCGCCCCCGCATGGCCCCCGCACCCCACGCCGAACACGCCGGACAGGCCGGCCACGCCGGACACGCGGCGCCCGGCGCGCGCCACCACCTCCGGCACGTCGCCGTCCACCTGCTGACCCCGCTGCTCATGTGCCTCGGCATGGGGCTGGCCTACCTCGGCGCCTTCCACGCGCCCGAGCCGCACGGCATGAAGGTCGCCGTGGTCGGCAGCTCGGCGAAGGCCCAGGTGCTCGCCCAGACGCTCAAGGACAAGGCCGGCGACGGCCTGGACGTCACCACCGTCCCCACCCGCGCCGCCGCCGTCGACCGGCTCCAGGACCGCGACCTGGCCGGCGCCTACGTCCCGAGCGCCACGCACCCGGAGGCGCTGGTGTCGAAGGCCAACTCGGAGACCACCGCGACCGCCGCCACGGCCGTCTTCCGCACCGTCGCCGACCGCCAGGGCGTGCCCCTCACGGTTACCGACCTCACCCCGACCACCTCGGGCGACCCGACCGGCCAGGGCATCTTCTTCCTGCTCGTCGCGCTGAGCATCGGCTCGTACGGCAGCGTGGCCGCCATCGGCGCCGCCGGGGCCGGGCTGAAGCTGTGGGCCCGCGCGGCCGTCGGCCTCGCGACCTCCTTCGCGGTCAGCGTCATCGGCCTCGCGCTCGCCGGACCCGTCTTCCACGTCGTCGACCACGACTACGCGGCCGTCTGGGCCATGTCCTGGCTCTACTCCGCAGGAGTGATCACCATCGGCATCGGCCTGCACACCTTCCTGAAGCGCTGGACGACACTGACGCTGATGGTGCTCTTCGTGATGCTCAACTTCACCTCCTCGGGCGGGGTCGTCCGCCCCGAACTGCAGAACGGCTTCTTCGGCTCCCTGCACGCCTTCTGGAACGGCGCGGGCTTCGTCGAGGGCGCGCGCAGCCTCCTCTACTTCGACGGCGGCGCCGGCTTCGACGGCCGGCTGCTGTCCCTGGTGCTCTGGCTGGCCGCCGGCGCGGCGACGCTCGCGCTGGCGGGCACGGCCGAGAAGCGCCGGGCGGCGCGAGCCCTCGCCGCGACGGCCTGACTCCACCCGCATCCGTTCACCTGAATCGAGGAACCATGTCCCACCCCGCCGACACGGTCGCCCGGCTCCGCGTGGCCTTCCGCACCGGCCGCACCAAGCCCGTCGACTGGCGGACCGGCCAGCTGCGCCGGCTGCGCGAGATGCTCACCGAGCACGGCACCGACCTCGCCGCCGCCCTCCGCGAGGATCTCGGCAAGAGCCCGGCCGAGGCCCACCGCACCGAGATCGACTTCACGATCCGCGAGATCGACCACACCCTCGACCACCTCGACGCCTGGCTGCGCCCCGAGCCCGTCCCCGTCCCGGCCCGCCTGGGGGAGGCCTCGGCCTGGACGCAGTACGACCCCCTCGGCGTCGTCCTGGTCATCGCGCCCTGGAACTACCCGGCGCAGCTGCTGCTCACCCCGCTGCTGGGCGCCCTGGCGGCCGGCAACGCGGTGGTGGTCAAGCCCAGCGAGCTGGCCCCGGCCACCTCGGCGGTCCTCGCCCGGCTGCTGCCCGCGTACCTCGACACCGAGGCCGTGGCCGTCGTGGAGGGCGGCGTGCCCGAGACCACGGCCCTGCTGGCCGAGCGCTTCGATCACATCTTCTACACCGGCAACGGCACGGTCGGCCGCATCGTCATGGCCGCGGCGGCCCGGCACCTCACCCCGGTCACCCTCGAACTGGGCGGCAAGTCACCGGTCTTCGTGGACCGTGACGCCGACCCGGCGACCGTCGCCCAGCGCCTCGCGGCCGGGAAGTTCCTCAACGCGGGCCAGACGTGCGTCGCCCCCGACTACGTCCTCACCGACCCCGAGACCGCCCGCGCGCTCGAACCCGAGCTCGTCCGTGCCGTCGAGGCGCTGTACGGCCCGGACCCCGCGGCCTCCCCGGAGTACGGGCGGATCGTCAACGAACGGTACTTCGACCGCCTGACCGCCCTGCTCGGCTCCGGACGCGTGGTCACCGGCGGCGACGGCGACCGCGCCGCCAAGTACATCGCGCCGACCGTCCTGGCCGACGTCGCGCCCGATTCCCCGGTGATGGCGGAGGAGATCTTCGGCCCCGTGCTGCCGATCGTCACCGTCGCCGGTCTGGACGAGGCGATCGACTTCATCAACGACCGCGACAAGCCGCTCGCGCTCTACGCCTTCACCGAGTCCGAGGACACGCGGCGGCGCCTGGCCGCCGAGACCTCCTCCGGCGGCCTCGGCCTCGGGCTGCCCCTCGCCCACCTCACCGTCTCCGACCTGCCGTTCGGCGGCGTCGGCGAGAGCGGCATGGGCAGCTACCACGGCCGCTGGTCGATCGAGACCTTCAGCCACCGCAAGGCCGTGCTGGCGGCTAAATAATCTTGATCTTCTGGAGCTCCGCGCCGGGGGTCTCCTCCACGTAGATGTTGCCCCCCGCGCGGAGGACGTCCTCCATCCAGGCGTTGACGTGCAGGGCCCGGTTGATGGTGTCCGTCTTGTTGTGACCGGTGATCTCCACCGAGCGCAGCAGCGCGCGATAGGTCCGCTCGGTGAGATTGACGGTCACGCGCACGAGCCTGCCCTGCTCGGGTGACTCCTCGCGCCGGGCCTCTGTGGCGGCCATGCCCTCTCCTCCTCAGCACCTGCTCCGACGTCGGACGGGAGCCCCGGACATACGGTACATACCGGAACCGATCTTCGAGCGTATGCCGCGCATACAAAAGGCGCGCGTCGTGCAGCTCCGTGCACCGTCGTGCAGCGCCGTAACTCTATGTCGCCAAATATGACCGTTTCGTTGCCAAAAGTGCTAGAAACGTGTAGGGGCAGGGGGACTGAGGGACGGGAGCCGAGCATGACCGGTCATGAGAGCGTCTACGACCCGTTGCCCGACGTCGTCGATCTGACCGGCGAGACGCCGAGCCCGGCGGCCGAACCCGAGGTCTATCTGGAGCCGCACTACTGCAGTCATGACGACTCGTCCGGGGAGGGCGGCGCATGACGCCCCGCAGGCCGAAGGTCTCCGTCCCCGCCCCCGCCGAGGCGGAGCCGGAGGCGCCGACGGCGAAGGCCGAGCCCAGGATCATCCGGGAGACCGTCGAGACACGACTGCCCGGCGGCATCGTCCTCAAGGCCCAGACCCAGCCCGGCTCGGCCGTCAACGTCATCTCCGGCTACGCCACGACCGTCGCCATGGCCGCCGGCTCGTCCCTGGCGACCGCCGTCATCTGCCGGATGGCCTCGATCGCCGGCCTCTGGCTGACGGTCGTGGGCCTCGCCACGTTCGTGGCGGTGGCGGGGGTGGGCCTGCTCCTGGTGCTCCGCTACTCGTCCCGCCCACCCCGCAGACGCAGACGCCGCTGACGGTCACCGGCCTGCGAGCGCGCCAAGACCGGGGGCCTCACACTCGGAGCCGGCCGGTACGGAACCGGCACGCGGGTCGTCCCCGGCCCTGCCGGTCCAGTACCGCAGCGCTTCGAGGGCGGTGAGCCCCTCGGCCTTCGCCTGCCGCAACCGGCCGATCCAGCGCACGCCCGCGTTCAGTCCGGCGGCCCCGGCGGCGGGCGCGGGGACGAATCCGGCGGCGTCGTCGGTGGGCGAGGCCCACAAGTGCCCCAGGACGACGCCCTCTTGGATGACGGGAACGTACGCCACCGCCGTGCCGGTGTGGCGCGCGTAGTCGTCCGGTGCGTACACCGTGCGGAACTGCGGGTCGGCGGACAGGGGGCCGCGCCGCTGTCTGGACATCTCCATCAGCTGATCATCGCGCACCCGGCAGCGCGACGGCGCTGCCCAGCGCCTCTCTGACCGCCGCCCTGCCGCGCTGCGTGGCCGCGACTGCGCCGCCGGTCGACGCTCCTCGGGCCCACACCGGCTCAGCCGGTACGGCGTCTGCCGGCTGGGCCGTCGGGCCCGCGGGAACAGTGAGCCCATGGACTACCTCTCGCACTTCCACCGCGAGGTCCGCGCCTTCGAGGCCGCCGTCCGCGGCGCCGTCGGGGCTGACGGCGCGCCGCTCGTGCCGTCCTGCCCCGGCTGGTCCGTCACCGACCTGGTCGCGCACCTCGGCGGTGTGCACCGGTACGTCGGCCACATCGTCAGGGGGCGGCTCCAGGAGCCGCCCGACCCCGCCGACCGGTCCTTTCTCCACCTCCCCGCCGAGCGGCCCGGCCGGCCCGTGTCGTTCGACAACTCGCCGCACCGGGGGCCCGTGCCGGGCGGGCTCGTCGGCTGGTTCGCGGACGGAGCCGCCGCACTGGAGTCGCTGCTCGCGGGCGCCGAACCGGGCGAGCCCGTGTGGACCTGGGCGCCGCAGCGGGACGTCGCGTTCTGGCGCCGCATCCAGGCCGTGGAAGCGGCGGTCCACCGCTGGGACGCGGAAGACGCGCTCGGCACCGCGCAGCCCGTCGACGCGGAGTTCGCCGCTGACGCCGTCAGTCACACCTTCGAGGTCATGGCCCCGGCCCGCCGCGCCTGGCGACAGGCCCCGCCGGGGAAGGGCGAGCGATTCCGCTTCCGTCGCACGGACGGCCGGGAAACCTGGGTGGTCCGCTTCGAGGGCGACGACGTCCGTCTGGGCGAAGAAGGCGTTGACGACGGAGACGCGGACGTCGAGCTGGCCGGCACGGCATCGGACTTGATGCTCTTCCTCTGGCAACGCCTCCCGGCGGACCGCCTCGACGCGGTTCGCGGTGAAAGGGCCATGGCGGAGCGCTACTTTGCGCTTGTCCCGCCCGTCTAGCCCCGACGGCGGAGGGGCCGCACCGAAGGGAAGGCGTAGCCTGACGATCAAGCAACGATGATCAACGTGGAAGGCCGCGCGTGAGCGAGCACACGACCTTGCCGGATGACTACGAGCGGCTCTACTCCGCCGCGGCTCGGATGCTCTGGGCCCAGAGGCACCCGTCCTGGCGCGAGGAGGGTTCGGAGTGGCCGGAGGACCGACGGCTGGCCTGGCAGGCTCTGGAGCGGGTCCTGCTGGCCTCGGACGCGTCCTTGGGGGAGCCCCGGCCCGGCGAGCTGTCCGATCCGTCACGACACCTGATCTCACGACGAGCACCGGGCGATAGCGACAGGCCGCTGTCCTTCGCCGAAGCGGTTGAGGACTGGAGGCGGCGACTGGCTGCCGACCCCGGTTACCTCGTCGAGCGCGAGGAGCCCTATCCCGACTACTACATGAAGCCGGGAGCCTGTGTCGTAGTGCCCCACTCACGACACCTCGCATTGATCGCGATCTTCCACGAGCTGTTCCATCGCGTCGCACCCGGGCGCCCGGGAATCGTCCTGGGCCAGGATGCGGCTGATCTGAGCGCGGTGTCGCACGAGGCCGCCGACGCCTTGCGTGCCGCGCTGGGGTCGGCTGTCCCGACGCCTCATCCCGCCACCGCACCGTGGGTCGAGCCCACGCCTCACCGCGTGGCCGATGTACCGGACCTCGTGCAGAAGTTCGAGGAGTTGCGCCGTGCGGCTTGGCCGGCGGCCGAGACGGTTCCCTCGCCGGAGGAAGTGATCGAGACCGCGGACTTCTCGATCGAGCTCTCGGCTGCCAGGGCGGCTTCCGATGTCTTGCAGATGCTGGCCGGTCGGCCGGCACCCGCATGGCGCGAGGAGTACGAGGAGATCGATCCTTCCCGGCACCGTGTGGTGGGCCTGGTTTCCGGAGAGGCCGGCCCACGCCCCACATCCTTCGGGGAGGAGGCGAACAGTTGGCGAAGTCTGTTCGCCGAGGGTTCCGCCCCCTGGTCACCGCAGGACTATCAGCGGCAGTTCCACCCGGACCGGGGCGAGGACGACGTGGTGCTGTCCGCGACCCGGGCGCTCGTCTTCGCCGAACTGCTGGACGAGTACGCGGCGAGGCACGTCCCGGGGCGCCGGTCGGGGCTCATCCACTACGGCGCTTATGAATTCGGCCAGTTCGTGCTCTGGGAATTCGGTCGCGAGCTTCGCGCGCACGTGGGCTTCTGAGGGGGCGCTCCATGGAGAACAAGCGCCATCGCATACTCGTGGTCTCCGACCTGAGCGGTATGGGCGAGGGAGGAATCCCTGTCTTCAATCAGCATCTGACCGAGGCCCTCGCGAGGCATCACGATGTGACCCTGTTCACTGCGAAGCCGGACACCGCCCCCCACGAGGGAGTGCAGCTGCGCACCACGCCGGAGCGTCCCGGAAAGGAGGTGGAGTTCCGGGACTGGCTCAAGCATCACGCCGGCCAGGACCCGCGGAGCCTTGGACTGCCGGACCCGCAGTCCCGTCCGTTCGACCTGATCATCGGTCATTCGCGGTTCTCCGGGCCGGCTGCCGTGGAACTGCGGGACCGCTGGTATCCGGATGCCAGGGTCGCGCACTTCCTGCACACGAGCCCCGAGCGGCTCCCGCTGTTCACCTTGCCGAACGATCCCGATCTGGCACAGGCCAAGGCGCAGCGGGATGCCAAGGCCGAGCGCATGGTGATGGAACGTGCCGATGTGGCCGTCGGCGTCGGACCGTTGCTGGCGGCGGAAGCCGAGCGGCTGGCCTCGTCCGGACGGCACGTGCCCAGCTCGCACCAACTGGTCCCCGGGGTGAAGGTCGAGGCCCTGGCTCAGCACCGACCGGTGGACGGCAAGCTCAACCTGCTGGTCATGGGGCGAACGGACGACCCCTTGAAGGGCGTCGACGATGCGCTCCTCGCCGTCAAGGCGTTGAACGAGAGGAACATCGAGGTTCACCTCACCATCCGGGGTGCCAAACCCGAGCAACTTCAACGGGCGACGGAGCTGGCGCAGAACCTGGGAGGTGCCGCCAACGTCACGGTCAAGCCCTTCACCAATGACAACGAGGAGCTGAAGAGGGACATCGTCGCCGCCGATGCCGTCATCATGCCGTCCAAGCACGAAGGCTTCGGCCTCGTGGCCACGGAGGCGGCGGGACACGGCATCCCCGTTCTGGTGAATCAGGAGAGCGGTGCGGCGCAGTTCCTCGGAGACAAGGCACGCATCGATCCGGCCATCGGGCAGCTGTGCATCGTTCCCGAGCCGGACAACCCGCGACAACGGCCTGCCACGTGGTTCAAGGCGATCAAGGAATTGAAGGCGGATCTGCCTCAGCGCAGGGAGAACGCAAAAGCGCTGCGTGAGGCGCTCAAGGCCTATTCCTGGGACCATGCCGGGCAGTGCCTCGTCGAGGCGGCGATGAAGACGACGCCGAAGACCCGGCACGGGCAGGCCGGTCCGGCGGTGCAGCAGAGGGTCGCGACGGTCCAGGGGCCGAACGGAACGCTGCTTTCCGCCGGCGAGAAGAACCAGGGACCAGTGCGGACGGATGCCGGGCCGCGGAGCATGCTTGCCAGAGCCGCCGGCCTGACCTCTCCGGGAGTCCGCCCGCCGGGGCAGGGGCCGCGGCCCGCTCGGAACGGCCCCGCACCCGCGGCCCGTCCCTTCCACCTGCCGCAGCACCGCCCGGGCGAGGGCAGGAGCCCCGGCCGGTGAACCGCCGTCGCGGATGAGCCGAGCCCTGCGTGGTATCCCCCGTCCGGCCTAGGCCGCCTCCCCCTCCACCCCCGCCTCCCCGAAGCGGGCCAGCGCCAGGGCTCCCAGGACCGCCAGGGTGAAGCCCGCCACCGCGACGGGGAGCATGCCCGGGCGGGTCGTGTCGCCCAGCCAGGCGACGCCCACCCAGGCCGGGCCGAGGGTTTCGCCGATGACCATGCCCGCCGTGGCGGCGGTGACCGAGCCGCGTTGCAGGGCCGAGGTCAGGAGGAGGAAGGCCGCGCCGCCGCCGAGGAGGAGGGCGTAGGCGGCGGGGTTGGTCAGGAGGGCGGGGAGCGCGAGGTCGTCGATGAGGCGGACGGCGACCTCGACCACGCCGAAGCCGAGGCCGGCGCCCAGGCCGAGGGCGGCCGCGCGGGCGCGGCCGGGGAGGCGGCCCGCCGCGGCGCCGACCGCGAGGACGCCCGCGGCGACGCACAGGACGCCGACGCGCAGGGCCGTCGAGCCCGTACCGGAACCCTCGCCTCCGGAGGCGAGGGCGAGCAGGGCGAGGCCGCCGCAGACGACGGCGACGGCCGTCCATTCGATGCCGCGCAGGCGGACCCGCAGGACGCGCGAGGCGGTCACCGCCGTGACGGCGAGGCTCGCGGCGAGGGCGGCGCCGACCGCGTAGATGGGCAGCGAGCGCAGGGCGACGAGTTCCAGGAGGAAGCCGAGGCCGTCGAGGGCGAGGCCCGCGACGTAGCGCCACTGGCGGACGGCGCGGGCCAGCAGGACGGCATCCACCCCGGAACCGCTGCCGGCCTCGGTCGCCCGCGCGGCGACGGCCTGGAGGACGGAGGCGGTGCCGAAGCAGGCCGCCGAGCCGAGCGCGCACACCATGCCCAGGATCACGGTCCCGACTCTAGGGCCCTCGGGGGCCGGGTTTAGGGTGTACGAACATTTCATCGGGACAGACGCAACGGGGGCGTCAGCAACATGGCACAAGCGGTACGGCGGCGCTTGCGGTCGAGCACGGTCATCCTGGGCGGAATGGGGGCCCTGGCGGCCGCCCTGACGTCCTGCGGCTCGGAACCGGACAAGCGCTGCGTCGATCCCAACAGCTACGACGCCGCCAAGGGCTACCGGGTCCTGGACTCCAAGGCCTGCTCCAGCAAGAGCGGCAGCGGCAGCGGCACCGGCACCAGCGGCAGTGGCAGCGGCACGAGCACCGGCCGCTGGTACTACGGGTCCGGCAACTCCGGCGGTTACGCCGACAAGGGGACGTTCAACAAGAGCCAGGCCGTCAAGCGGGGCGGCTTCGGCTGCTCCGGGTCGAGCGGCGGCTGACCGGCGTGCGACGCCATCGCACCACCCCCCGCCCCGGCTGGCAGGAGACCGTCGAGGCGCAGGGGCTGATCTATCCGCTCTGCCGGCACCCGGACGGCTCCCTGCGGCCCTACTGGGACGAGAGCGCGTACTACTCCTTCTCCCTCGGTGAGGTCGAGGCGCTGGAGGAGGTCGTCGCCGAGCTGCACGAGATGTGTCTGACGGCGGCCGCGCACATCGTCGAGCGGGAACGCTGGGCCGACCTCGGGATCACGGACGCCCGGCTCGCCGGGCTGATAGCCGAGGCGTGGCGGCGGCGCGAGGAGCTGCCGTCCCTCTACGGCCGTTTCGACCTGCGGTACGACGGCCGCGACGGCGGTCCGGCCAAGATGCTGGAGTACAACGCCGACACCCCGACCTCCCTCGTGGAGGCCGCGAGCGCGCAGTGGTTCTGGATGGAGGATCGTTTCGCCGCCGAGGTCCCCGGCGCCGACCAGTGGAACTCCCTGCACGAGCGGCTCGTCGATGCCTGGAAGCGGCAGGCGGCGCTGCTGCCGCCCGGCGCGCCGGTGCACTTCGCGCACTCGGCCGGGGACGAGCTCGGCGAGGACCTGATGACGGTGGCGTACCTGCGCGAGACCGCCGAACAGGCCGGCCTGGACACCCGCGCCATTTCGGTGGAGAACATCGGCTGGGACGCCCTCTCGGGGCGCTTCGTCGACGAGCGGTACGGGTTCGTGCGCGCCTGCTTCAAGCTGTACCCGTGGGAGTGGCTGGCCACGGACGAGTTCGGGCCGCACGTGCTGGACACGCTGGACAACGGCGGCGGCACGGGCTCCACGCTGTGGATCGAGCCCGCGTGGAAGATGCTGCTCTCCAACAAGGCGCTGCTGGCGATCCTGTGGGAGCTCTTCCCCGGCCACCCGAACCTGCTGCCCGCCTATCTCGACGGTCCGCGCGAACTGGCCCGTGGCCGCGGCTGGGTGGCCAAGCCGCTGCTGGGCCGGGAGGGGGCGGGCGTCACCGTGCACGCGCCGGGGGCGCGGGAGCCCGTGGTGCGGGACGAGGCGTGCTGCTACCAGGAGCTGGCCCCGCTGCCGGACTTCGACGGCAACCGCGTCGTGCTCGGCGCGTGGGTCGTCGAGGACGAGCCGGCGGGGCTCGGCATCCGCGAGTCCGCGGGGCTGATCACGGACGAGTACGCCCGGTTCGTCCCGCACGTCATCCTGCCCGTCGGCTGCTAGCCGATCAGGTCGAGCGCCTCGCCCACCGGGTCGCCGTAGCGGACCTCGTCCAGGATCTCCTGGCCCGTGCGCGGCAGGCCCGTCGAGGCCTGGAGCGTGAAGGTGTCGGGGGCCGCGGACGGCGGCGGCGGGGCCATCTCCTCGGCCACGGCGCAGGCCGGGGCGATCGCGGTGAGCGACAGGGCGGCCAGTAGGGGGGTGACGGCGTGGCGCAGACGCATGGGAATCTCCCTCAGGGTTCTCGGAGTGCTCGCGAAGAGAGTGCTCGCAAAGAGAACGAAGGGGGACACTTCAGGTCACCGCCGTCATCACCGTCACCCCCGCCCGGCCCCGCGCCGGCCGGGCGTCAGGCGCCGAGCACCGCCCGCAGCTGGTCCAGCCCCCAGTTGAGGTCCTCCTTGCTGATGACCAGTGGCGGGGCGATCCGGATGGTGGAGCCGTGGGTGTCCTTGACGAGCACGCCGCGCTCCATCAGCCGTTCGGAGACGTCGCGGCCGGTGCCGTGCGCCGGGGCGATGTCGACGCCGGCCCACAGGCCCCGGCCCCGGACCGCCTCGACGGCGCCGGTGCCGGCCAGCAGGCCCAGCTCCCGGTGCAGGTGCTCACCCAGCTCGGTAGCCCGTTCCTGGTACTCGCCGGACCGCAGGATGGCGATGACCTCCAGCGCCACCGCGCAGGCCAGCGGATTGCCGCCGAACGTGGACCCGTGCTCGCCGGGCCGGTGGACGCCCAGCACCTCGCGCGAGGAGACCACGGCGGAGACGGGGATCACGCCGCCGCCCAGCGCCTTGCCCAGGATGTAGACGTCCGGGACGACCCCCTCGTGCTCGCACGCGAAGGTCCTGCCCGTGCGGCCCAGCCCGGACTGGATCTCGTCCGCCATGAAGAGCACGTTCCGCTCGGCGGTCAGCCGGCGCACCCCGGCCAGATAGCCCGCCGGCGGCACGAGCACGCCCGCCTCGCCCTGGATCGGCTCCAGCAGCACGGCCACGGTGTGCTCGTCCACGGCGGCCTCCAGCGCGGCCAGGTCGCCGTACGGGACGATCTCGAAGCCGGGGGTGTACGGACCGTAGTCCGCCCGTGCCTCCTCGTCCGTGGAGAAGCTGATGATCGTGGTGGTGCGGCCGTGGAAGTTGTTGTCCGCGACGATGATCTTCGCGCGTCCGTCCGGCACGCCCTTGACCCGGTAGCCCCACTTGCGGGCGGTCTTGACGGCCGTCTCGACCGCCTCGGCGCCGGTGTTCATGGGCAGCACCATCTCCATGCCGCACAGGTCCGCCAGCTCGGCGCAGAACTCGGCGAAGCGGTCGTGGTGGAAGGCGCGCGAGGTCAGGGTCACCCGGTCGAGCTGGGCCTTGGCCGCGTTGATCAGCCGCCGGTTGCCGTGCCCGAAGTTGAGCGCCGAGTAGCCGGCCAGCATGTCGAGGTAGCGCCGGCCCTCGACGTCGGTCATCCACGCGCCTTCGGCGCTCGCCACCACGACCGGCAGCGGATGGTAGTTGTGCGCGCTGTGTTCGTCGGCGGCGGCGATGCTGCGTTCGGTGGCGGTCAACGTGTGCTCCGTTCGTGTCGGGGCCATGCTGTGCCGCCTTTCTACACCCGGATCCACACCGTGTACGGGCCGTCGCGCCGAGTCCGGTTCCGCACCTGAGAGAATGTGGGCATGGCCCTTGATCGTCCGCGCGCCCTCTCCGGTATCCAGCCCACCGCAGGCTCGTTCCACCTCGGGAACTACCTCGGTGCCGTCCGTCAGTACGTGGCCCTGCAGGAGACCCACGACGCCTTCTACATGGTCGTCGACCTGCACGCGATCACGGTGCCGCAGGACCCGAAGGAACTGCGCGCGAACACCCGGATCGCCGCCGCCCAGCTGCTCGCCGCCGGCCTGGACCCCGAGCGCTGCACGCTGTTCATCCAGAGCCACGTTCCCGAGCACGCGCAGCTCGCCTGGGTGATGAACTGCCTCACGGGCTTCGGCGAGGCGTCCCGCATGACCCAGTTCAAGGACAAGTCGGCCAAGCAGGGCACCGACCGCACCACGGTCGGTCTCTTCACCTACCCGATCCTCCAGGTCGCCGACATCCTGCTCTACCAGGCGAACTCCGTGCCGGTCGGCGAGGACCAGCGCCAGCACGTCGAGCTGACCCGCGACATCGCCGAGCGCTTCAACGGCACCTACGGCCCCACCTTCACCCTGCCGTCGGCGCACATCGTCCGCGAGACCGCCAAGATCTACGATCTCCAGGACCCCACGGCCAAGATGAGCAAGTCGGCGGCCACGCCGAAGGGCCTGATCAACCTGCTCGACGACCCCAAGGTCTCGGCCAAGAAGATCAAGAGCGCGGTGACCGACACGGACACCGTCATCCGCTTCGACCAGGAGAAGAAGCCGGGCGTCAGCAATCTCCTCACCATCTACTCCACCCTCACCGGCACCCAAATCGCCGAACTTGAGCAGAAGTACGAGGGCAAGGGCTACGGTGCGCTGAAGACGGACCTCGCCGAGGTCCTGGTGGAATGGGTGACCCCGTTCCGCGCCCGGACCCAGGAGTATCTGGACGACCCCGAGACCCTGGACGCGGTGCTGGCCAAGGGGGCCGAGAAGGCCCGTGCGGTCGCCGCCGAGACGCTGGCGCTGGCCTACGACAAGGTGGGCTTCCTGCCCGCGAAGCACTGAAGGACGTACCCGCGGGTGCCGATGGTCCTCTCCGCCAGGGCCGAGGGGACCTGGCAGAGGGCCCGGCCCAGCCGCCACACTGACCACGGGAACGTACAGGCGCACAGGAGGGAGAACGCAGTGGGGACCGTAACGCTCGGCGTTTCGATCGCGGTCCCGGAGCCGTACGGCAGCTTCCTCCAGAAGCGCCGCGAGGGCTTCGGCGACCCGCACGCCCACGGCATCCCCACGCACGTCACCCTGCTGCCGCCGACCGAGGTGGCCGAGGCGTCGCTGCCCGCGATCGAGGCCCATCTGGCCTCGGTCGCCGCCCTCGGCCGGCCCTTTCGCATGCGGCTGTCCGGCACCGGGACCTTCCGGCCCCTCTCGCCGGTCGTCTTCGTCAACGTCGTCGAGGGTTCCTCGGCCTGCTCCTGGCTCCAGAAGCGCATCCGCGACGCGGCCGGGCCCCTCGCCCGCGAGCTGCAGTTCCCCTACCACCCGCACGTCACCGTGGCGCACGGCATCGCCGAGGAGGCCATGGACCGGGCCTATGAGGAGCTCGCCGGCTACGAGGCGGCCTGGACGGCCGGCGGCTTCGCGCTCTACGAGCAGGGCGCCGACGGCGTGTGGCGCCTGGAGCGCGACTTCCCTTTCGGTGAGCCGGAGCCGGAGCCGATCGTTCCACGTCAGGGCGCCGTCTCGCCCCTGAGCCGGCCCGCCCCCTGACCGGAGCCGGGAGAGGAACCCGTCCCGAATCTGGGTAGGCGTGCGGCATGGACTGGCTCACCCGTCTGCCGCTGATCGGGCCCGTGATCGCCCGGCTGACGCGCACCCACGCCTGGCGCTCCTACGAGACGCTCGACCGCGTCAAATGGACCCGGCTGGCCGCCGCGATCACCTTCACCAGCTTTGTCGCGCTCTTCCCCCTCCTCACGCTCGCCGCGGCCGTGGCCGCCGCCCTGCTCACCGACGCGCAGACCCGGGAGCTGGAGCACCGGATCGCGGCGCAGGTGCCCGGCATCTCCGGCAGCCTCGATCTGAGCTCGCTCGTCGACAACGCCGGCACCGTCGGCATCGTCGCCGGCGCCCTGCTGCTGCTCACCGGCATCGGCTGGGTGGGGACGCTGCGCGAGTGCCTGCGCGCGGTGTGGGAGCTGGAGGAGGACCCGGGCAACCCGGTCCTGCTGAGGCTGAAGGACGCCGCCGTGCTGCTCGGTCTGGGCGGGGTCGCGCTGCTGTCGGCCGGCTGCTCGGCCTTCGCCTCGGCGGCCGTCGACTGGGTGGCCCGGGAGTCCGGGATCTCCGGCAGCGGCCCCGGCGGTCTGCTGCTGACGGCGGCGGGCTTCGCCGCCGCCGTCCTCGCCGACTTCCTGATGCTGCTGTACGTGCTCTCGCGGCTGCCCGGCGTGCTGCCGCCGCGCCGCCGCCTCGTGGTCGCCGCGCTGATCGGCGCGGTCGGCTTCGAGCTGCTGAAGCTGGTCCTCAGCGGCTATCTGCGCGGTGTGGCGGCCAAGAGCATGTACGGCGCCTTCGGCACGCCGATCGCGCTGCTGCTGTGGATCAACTTCACGGCGAAGCTGACCCTGTACTGCGCCGCGTGGACGGCCACGCGGCCCAAGGGCGACGCGCCGGTCACTTCGGGCGGCGCCGCACCAGCTCCGGAAGTGGCCAGCGGCGGTGCACCACGAACGCCGCCACCGCCAGCAGGGCCAGCGCCCCGCCCGTGATCCCGACCGCCGTCCACATACCGTCGCCCGATCCGGTGACCGACGCCTGCGCGTTGTTCCGGGCGCCCCGGGCGCTGCCGGCCGTCGCCGCGCCGCCGGACTTGCCGGCCGCGGCGCCGCCCCGCGGCGGGACGAGCACGCCGACCGGGGTGACGTGGCCGGACGCCTCGAAGCCCCAGTCCATCAGGGCAGCGGTCTCCTTGTAGACCTCGTTGGGCTCCTTGGTCTCCGGGTTCATCACGGTGACCAGCAGCTTGCGGCCGTCGTGCTGGGCGACGCCGGTGAAGGTGTTCCCCGCGTTCGTCGTGGAGCCGTTCTTCACCCCGGCCATGCCCTGGTAGGGGGTCATGCCGTCGGCGCCGGTGAGCAGCCGGTTGGTGTTGATGATCTCCTTGAACTTCCCCTTGTTCTCCGCGTCGGGGAACTTGGCCCGGGCCGTCGAGCAGTACTCGCGGAAGTCGGCCTTCTGCAGCCCGGAACGGGCGAACAGCGTGAGGTCGTAGGCGCTGGAGACCTGGCCCTCGGCGTCGTAGCCGTCGGGGGTGATCACATGGGTGTCGCGTGCCTGCAACTCGTCGGCGTGGTCCTGCATGTCGTCGACGGTCCGGTTCACGCCCCCGTTCATCGCGGACAGCACGTGCACGGCGTCGTTGCCGGAGCGCAGGAAGACACCCAGCCACATGTCGTGGACGGAGTAGGTCTCGCCCTCCTTGATGCCGACCTGGCTGCTGCCCTCGCCCATCCCCTCCAGGTCGGCGGGGACGACCTTGTGCCGCTGCTCCTTGGGGAACTTCGGCAGCACCGTGTCGGCGAAGAGCATCTTCAGCGTCGAGGCGGGTGGCAGCTGCCAGTGCGCGTTGTGCGAGGCCAGCACGTCGCCCGACTCGGCGTCCGCGACGATCCAGGAGTTGCCGCTCAGGTTCTCCGGCAGGTGCGGCGCGCCCGGGCCGTACTGCACCTGGGTGCCCGGCTTGCCCAGCAGCTCGCCGCCGATCGTGGACATCTGCTCGGGCGGCTCCTTGGGCGGCTTGCCCTTCCCGGCCTTCCCGTCGTTCTTCGGGCCGGAACCCGGAGCGGCTCCGCCCGGCGCGGCGCTCGGCGAGGCCGGGCCGGGGCCGGGGGCGGCGTGGGCGGTGGGAGCGGTCGCCAGGGGCAGCAGCATCGAGGCGGTGGCGGCCAGCAGAGCCGCACCACGGCGTCGGCGCGCGCGCGTCGCGGAGTGTGATGTCGTCGGCACGGTGGTGAACGTACCTCCACCCGCGGCCGGTCGGGACGGCGCCTCACCGGGACGGCCCCCTGCCGAGGACCCGATAGGACGAGTCCGGTGCGCCGAACGCATACTGAAACCCATGGTGAAGTCTTCCGGGGAAGCCGCTCCCCGAACCCCCGCTGTCCTGACCCGCCCCGTCTCCTGGTTCCTGCTCGCCTTCGGGGTGTGGAGCTGGTTCATCTGGATCACTTTCGTCAAGAACCTCTGGAAGGACGGCAGCGGGCTCGCCTTCGACGACGCGGGTGACCCGACCGCGTACTTCTGGGTCCATCTGCTGCTGGCCATCACCTCGTTTCTTCTGGGGACGGCCGTCGGCCTCATCGGGTTGCGCGGCGTACGGGCACTGCGGCGCAGCTCATAGCCCGCGGGGCTCCGCCCGGGCAACTGCCTCCGACATACCCGCTGGTCGGCGATCACTTGGCCGATTCCCCGGACGTACGCCCGTTCGTGTGTTTAGGTGATGCGCATCACTGGGCGGAGGGGGCGCGGCGATGCGTGGGTCCACTGGGGGCCGTATTCGGGCTGTTGTGTCGGGTGTGGTGCTGCTGGCGGTGGGGGCCACGGCCTGCGATTTCACCCCGGGCGGGGGCGACGACGGACCGATCACGGTCGGCACGACCGACACGGTGACCACACTGGACCCGGCAGGCGCCTACGACGCGGGCTCCTGGGCGCTTTTCGGCAATGTCTACCAGTCGCTGCTCACCTTCACCCCCGGCTCGGCCTCCCCGGTGCCGGACGCCGCGCGCCGCTGCGCCTTCAAGGGCGACGACTTACGCACGTACGTCTGCGAGCTGCGCCCCGGCCTGACCTTCGCCGACGGGAGCGCGCTGACGGCGAAGGACGTGAAGTTCTCCTTCGACCGCATCCTGCGGATCAAGTCCCCGCAGGGCCCCGAGTCCCTGCTGAAGACGCTGAGCGCGGTGGACACCCCGTCCGGCGGCGAAGTGGTCTTCCGGCTCCGGGCGCCGGACGCCACCTTCCCGTTCAAGATCGCGACGGGGGCGGGATCCATCGTCGAGAGCAGCCGTTATCCGGCCGACCGGCTGCGCACCGATGGCGCGGCCGACGGCTCCGGGCCGTACGTCCTGAAGGACTACAAGCCGGGCGACACGGCCGAGCTGCGGCCCAACGAGCACTACACCGGCGCGGCGAAGCAGACGGGCGGCGCGGTGACCGTGCGCTACTTCCCCGACTCCGGGGCGATGAGCCGGGCCTGGAAGAAGCGGTCCGTCGACGTCGTCACCCGGCAGATGCCGCCGACCGACATCGCCGCCCTGTCGCCCACCGACTCCAGCGTGCGGGTCATGGAGTCCTCCGCCGCGAGCACCCGCTTCCTGGTCTTCAACCTGCGCGACGGCTCGCCGACGCGGGAGACCGCCGTCCGCCAGGCCGTCGCCGCCGTCGTGGACCGCGAACCGCTCGCCCGCGACGTCCATCTGCGTACCGTCGAGCCCCTCTACTCCCTCATCCCCCAGGGCCTCACCGGCCACTCGACGTCCTTCTACGACGCCTACCCCCGGCCCGACGCCAACCGGGCCAAGGCGCTGCTGGAGAAGGCGGGTGTCCGCACACCGGTCCGCTTCACCCTCGCCTACTCCCAGGGCGCCGCCACCGACCAGGAGGCGGCCCTGCTGGGGCGGCAGCTGGACGATACGGGCCTGTTCGAGGTGACGACCCGCCGCGTGGCCTGGAAGGAGTTCCAGGAGGGCTACGCCCGGGGCGACTACGACGCGTACTGCCTGAGCTGGCTCGCCGACTTCCCCGACCCCGACACGTTCACCTCGCCCCTGGTCGGCGAGGACGGCGCCCTGCACTCCGGCTACACCAGCGCCCGGGTCGAGCAGCTGATCCGCGACACACAGCGCAACTACCAGCGCGGCCGGGTCGCCGACGACTTCCGCGCCATCCAGAAGGTCATCGCCCAGGACGTGCCGCTGGTGCCGCTGTGGCAGAAGAAGGACTACACGCTCAGCACGGCGTCGATCTCGGGCACGGAGTACCTCTCCGACGGCACGGGCATCTGGCGGCTGTGGCAGCTGGGGCGCATCTGACGTCCGGCGTGCGGGCGTGCGGGGCGCCTGCGGCGTGCTTATCGTGCGGATATGGGAGACGGCCGGCTGAGAGTGGGCACGTTCCTGTCGTCGGCGCCGATGGCGGCGGGCGCCGACGGGCCGGTGAGCGGGACGACCCCGCCCGCCGACCTGGCCCGCTGCCGGGAGCTCCTGGCCGGCCTCGACGGCGTGGACTTCCTCCACGACCTCGACATCCGCCACAGCCGGATCCGTGACGGCCAGGTCCTCCTCGGCGACCTCCACCTGGGCGACCTCGACCTCTACGTCTGGCACGCCGAGATCGACCGCCGCCCGGGCGGCTACCACCTGGAGGTTCTGCGCACCCTCGCGCGGGACACACGCGTCGTCGTGGATCCCGAGGCGTTCGCGGCCGCCGCCGACAAGTACCGCGCGCACCTCCTGCTGCGCCGTGCCGGCGTGCGCGTGCCGGAGACGCTGCTGCTGGACCACGAGCACGTCTCCCTCGCCGAGCCGGTGCTCGCCGAGTGGGGCCGGGCCGTCCTCAAGCCGCGCTGGGGCAGCTTCGGCCGGGGCGTGCTGTTCGTCGAGGACTACCCGACCCTCCGCGACGCCGTCGGCTATCTGCACAGCATGGCCGCGGACCACGACACGACGCTCCTGCTGGAGCGCTTCTACGACAACGACCCGGCCGACTGGGTCTCGACCACGGTCGTCGGCGGCCACGTGCTGTACGGCTACCGCAAGCGCCCCCGCCGCTGGACGTCCCTGGGCACCGGCGCCGCCAAGGTCTACGACCCGGAGGGCGAGGGCGGTGAGACCGACCTCTGCGACGTCCTACCGGCCCATGCCGAGCAGGCCCGCCAGGCGGCGAAGGCGCTCGGCCTGCCCATCGTCGGCTTCGACATGATCCTCCACGAGGGCGCGCCGATCGTCGTCGACGAGAACACGTACCCGGGTATCTACCCGGACCTGCTGCGGGAGGCGGGGCAGGACCTGGGCCGCGAACTCTACGACGTGATCGCGCAGTTGATCGACGAGTGCCTCAGAGCCCGTGCCGCCGGAGGAAGTCCAGCATGAGCTTCTCCCACTCCCCGGGCCGCTCGGCCATGACCACGTGCCCGGCGTCGATCTCCGCGTACTCCGCACCCGGGATGTGCTCCGCCAGATACCGGGAGTGGGCGGGGGAGACGAGGGTGTCCTGCAAGGTGGCGACGACCAGTGTCGGCACGGAGACACCCGCCAGCTCGGCCCTCGTGTCGCTCCGCCCCACGACCGCCGCCTGCTCGGCGGCGCCGGCCGGCACACCGGAGGTGATCAGCTCGAAGAAGGCCGGCATCTCGCTCTCCGGCACTCCGTTGAGGAAGTCCTCGCCGAAGGCGGTCAGCGCGTTGAAGCGCGCGAAGGAGTACATGTCCCCGTCGCCCAGCAGCTTGCCCCACAGGTCGAGCGAGGCCCGGGTGCGGTTGTCGGCCTTGGCCAGACCCGCCGTCAGCACGAGCCCCCGCACCCGCTCCGGATGGCGCGTCGCGGCCCGCACGGAGACGAGCGTGCCCAGCGAGTAGCCGATCAGGGTGAAGGTCTCCAGCCCGGCCCTCGTCGCCTCCGCCACGATCGCGTCGGCGAGCCCGTCGAGAGTGAGCGGTTCCGTGGCACGCGGGGTGTCGCCGGAGCCCGGGTAGTCGGGGGCCACGACGGTGTGCCCCTCGGCGAGCGCCGGCAGGACGGGCAGGTAATTGCCCTCGATGCTGCCGCCCGCGCCGTGCGCGAGCAGGATGCCGGGACCGGAGCCGTGGACGGTGGTGTTCAGATGCGGGATGCCCGCGGGAATCTGCGTCATGGGCAGGAGGTTGCCGTATGACATCAGTGTCAAGGTCAAGCCCGGCCGGGAGGAGTCGCGCATGCGCATCGGTGAACTGTCGCGTCGGACCGGGGTGAGCCCCCGGCTCCTGCGCTACTACGAGCAGCAGGGCCTGCTGCGCTCCGAGCGCGACACCAACGGCTATCGCCGCTACCATCCCGACGCCGCCGAGCGTGTCGCCCGCATCCGCGAACTGCTCGACGCCGGCATCACCACCGAGGTCATCGGCACGCTGCTGCCCTGCGCCCAGGGCGGCCCCGGGTTGCTGACCTGCTCCCACTCCGTCCAGGTGCTGGACGATCAGCTCGCCCGCGTGGAGGAGCAGATGGCCGAGCTCCGGCGCCGGAAGGAGGCGCTGCGAGGGGTGACCGAGGCGATGGAGACCCGCCGCCACGAGGACGAGGCCCTGGCCGGGGCCGCGCTGAAGTCCGCCTGACCCACGGCTCGTCCGTGCGCGTCCTGCCCGCGCCCGCGGGCACGTCGCGGTCCGCCTCACCACCGACCGGGCCTCGGGGCACGCAGTCCTGGACGTGGCCAACGACGGGCCGCCGATCGAGCCCGCCGACCGCGAGAAGAAAGGCACCCTCACCGTCCTCGACGCCCCGGGAGCGACCACCTTTCGCGCCCGGCTGCCCTTCGGCCCCAGACGTCCCGCTGAACGCGGACGGGCCCGCCCCGCGTCTGAAGACGCGGGACGGGCCCGGAACCCGATGCGGCCGGGGATCAGAAGCGACGCGTGATCAGCGCGCGCTTGACCTCCTGGATCGCCTTCGTGACCTCGATGCCACGCGGGCAGGCGTCCGTGCAGTTGAACGTGGTGCGGCAGCGCCACACGCCGTCCTTGTCGTTGAGGATCTCCAGGCGCTGCTCGCCCGCCTCGTCACGCGAGTCGAAGATGAAGCGGTGCGCGTTGACGATCGCCGCCGGGCCGAAGTACTGGCCGTCGTTCCAGAACACCGGGCACGAGGAGGTGCACGCGGCGCACAGGATGCACTTGGTGGTGTCGTCGAAGCGCTCGCGGTCCTCGGCGGACTGCCGGCGCTCGCGGGTCGGCTCGTTGCCCTTGGTGATCAGGAAGGGCATGACGTCGCGGTACGCCTGGAAGAACGGCTCCATGTCGACCACGAGGTCCTTGAGGACCGTGAGGCCCTTGATGGGCTCGACCGTGATCGGCTTCTCGGGGTTGATGTCCTTGATCAGCGTCTTGCACGCCAGGCGGTTGCGGCCGTTGATGCGCATGGCGTCGGAGCCGCAGATGCCGTGGGCGCAGGAGCGACGGAACGTCAGCGAGCCGTCGTGGTCCCACTTGATCTTGTGCAGGCCGTCGAGCACGCGCTCCTTCGGGTCGATCTCGACCTCGAAGTCCTGCCAGGTCGCCTCGGCCGAGACCTCCGGGTTGAACCGGCGGACGCGGAAGACGACCGTGATGTAGGGGGAGGCCTTGGAGTCGGCCTCGACCTTGTCGAGAGTCGCGGTGCTCATCAGTACTTACGCTCCATCGGCTGGTAGCGGGTCTGCACGACCGGCTTGTAGTCGAGCCGGATCGAGTCCTTGCCGCTCGCGTCCACCTCGCGGTACGCCATGGTGTGGCGCATGAAGTTGACGTCGTCGCGGTTGGGGTAGTCCTCGCGGTAGTGACCGCCGCGGGACTCCTTGCGCGCCAGCGCGGACACGGCCATCACCTCGGCCAGGTCGAGCAGGTTGCCCAGCTCGATGGCCTCCAGCAGGTCGGTGTTGAAGCGCTTGCCCTTGTCCTGGACGGACACGTTCTTGTACCGCTCGCGCAGCTCGGCGATCTTCTCGACGGCCGTCTTGATGGTCTGCTCGGTGCGGAACACCATCACGTTGGCGTCCATGGTCTCCTGCAGCTCCTTGCGGAGCTCGGCGACCCGCTCGGTGCCGGTGGAGGCGCGCAGCTTCTCGACCTGGTCGATGACGAACTGCGCCGGGTTCTCCGGCAGCTCGACGTAGTCGGCCTTCTGCGCGTACTCCGCGGCGGCGATGCCGGCGCGGCGGCCGAAGACGTTGATGTCGAGCAGCGAGTTGGTGCCCAGGCGGTTGGCGCCGTGCACCGAGACGCAGGCGACCTCGCCGGCGGCGTACAGACCGGGGACGACGGTGTCGTTGTCGGCCAGCACCTCGCCCTCGACGTTGGTCGGGATGCCGCCCATGGCGTAGTGCGCGGTCGGCTGGATCGGGATCGGGTCCGTGTAGGGCTCGATGCCGAGGTAGGTGCGCGCGAACTCGGTGATGTCCGGGAGCTTGGCGTCCAGCTGCTCCGGCGGCAGGTGGGTGAGGTCCAGGTAGACGTGGTCGCCCTCGGGACCGCAGCCGCGGCCCTCGCGGATCTCGGTGTAGATCGAGCGGGAGACGACGTCACGGGACGCGAGGTCCTTCATGACCGGCGCGTACTTCTCCATGAAGCGCTCGCCGTCCTTGTTGCGGAGGATGCCGCCCTCACCACGGGCGCCCTCCGTCAGCAGGATGCCCATGCGCCAGATGCCCGTCGGGTGGAACTGGAAGAACTCCATGTCCTCCAGGGGCAGACCGCGGCGGTAGCAGGCGGCCTGGCCGTCACCGGTCAGGGTGTGGGCGTTGGACGTCACCTTGAAGAACTTGCCGGTGCCGCCGGAGGCGTAGATGACCGACTTCGCCTGGAAGATGTGGATCTCGCCGGTGGCCAGCTCGTACGCCACCACACCGGCCGACTTCTTGACGCCGTCGACCTCGGTGATCAGCTGGTCCAGGACGTAGAACTCGTTGAAGAACTCCACGCCCTCCTTGACGCAGTTCTGGTACAGCGTCTGGAGGATCATGTGGCCGGTGCGGTCCGCGGCGTAGCAGGACCGGCGGACCGGGGCCTCGCCGTGGTTACGGCTGTGACCGCCGAAGCGGCGCTGGTCGATGGTGCCGTCCTTGGTGCGGTTGAACGGCAGGCCCATCTTCTCGAGGTCGAGGACCGCGTCGATGGCCTCCTTCGCCAGGATCTCCGCGGCGTCCTGGTCGACCAGGTAGTCGCCACCCTTGACCGTGTCGAAGGTGTGCCACTCCCAGTTGTCCTCCTCGACGTTCGCGAGGGCGGCGGCCATGCCGCCCTGGGCGGCGCCGGTGTGGGAGCGGGTCGGGTACAGCTTCGTCAGCACGGCGGTGCGGCTGCGCTTCGTCGCCTCGATGGCGGCGCGCATGCCGGCGCCGCCGGCGCCGACGATGACGGTGTCGTACTTGTGGATCTGCATGTCTCGTCAGCCCCGGGCTCTAGCGGATGTTCGGGTCGAAGGTGAAGATCACCAGCGTGCCCAGCAGGACGGTGAAGACCGTGGCCGTGTACAGCAGCATCTTCAGCCAGAAGCGGGTGGTGTCCCGCTCCGCGTAGTCGTTGATGACCGTGCGCAGGCCGTTCGCGCCGTGCAGCATCGCGAGCCACAGCATGATGAGGTCCCAGGCCTGCCAGAACGGCGACGCCCAGCGGCCCGCCACGAAGGCGAAGCCGATCTTGCTGACGCCGTCGTCCAGCACCAGCTGGATCAGCAGGTGACCGAGGACCAGGACGACCAGCAGGATGCCGGACAGGCGCATGAACAGCCAGCCGTACATCTCGAAGTTGGTCCGGGTCGCCTTCGGCGTCTTCTTGGTCCGGGCCCGGGGGGCCTCGATGACCGGCGCCGGGTTGTCCACGTCGTACATCGACACGTCGTTCACGGAAGCGGCGGAAGCGGGAGAATGGGTTTCAGCGGACATCTCGCGTCATCAGCTCCCGAACAGGGTGCGCAGCGTGTGGCTGAGCACGGGGTAGAAGGCGCCGGCCATCAGCACGACCCAGACACCCACGACGGTCCACAGCATCTGCTTCTGGTAGCGCGGGCCCTTGGACCAGAAGTCCACCGCGATGACCCGCAGGCCGTTGAGCGCGTGGAAGAGGATGGCGGCCACCAGGCCGTACTCCATCACATTGACAACGGGTGTCTTGTACGTCGCGACGACGTTGTCGTACGCCTCGGGGGAGACGCGAACGAGAGCGGTGTCGAGGACGTGCACGAACAGGAAGAAGAAAATGAGGACGCCGGTGACTCGGTGAGCCACCCAGGACCACATGCCTTCCCGGCCGCGGTACAGCGTTCCAGCCGGCACGGAAAACCCTCCGGGAGCGGGGATCGGGGCCTGCCGGCTTCACTGTCGGTCGGGCCCGGCCGGGTACGGTCCACCGGCCCTGGCCATCGTAGCGACGCCTTCTCGCTCCGGTCTCGCGGGGTCTGTCAGGTGTGATCAAACAGGCACGTACGGCCTAGGGGGTGCGGCGTTTCGGGCGTGTGCGGGGCGCTTCCGGAGGCGCAGAACCCTATGTTCTCCTTAAATAGGAGGAAATCGGAGGTTCTACTCCAATGTGGCGTACACCCAGAATGACCCGCGCGTCGGCCGTGAGGGGATCGGTCGCCGCCATCGCCCTCCTCGCGACCATGACCATGATGGGCTGCCCCCGCCAGGACTCCGGGGCCCGTCCCGGCCAGGACGACTCCCGCTCGGCCCCGGCCTCCTCCGCCTCCTCCTCGGGTTCCTCCTCTTCTCCCTCCTCCTCCGCCGCGCCGGCCCCGGCGCCCCCCGGTCCGCCGCGCACCGTCCCGGCCGTGCGCTCCTTCACCGCCCAGGGCGGCGCCGGCTGGCGCCCCGCGCCGGACGCGCGCGTCGTCGCCGACCCGGGCGGGCCGCTGGCCGACGAGGGCCGCCGCCTCGCCGGCGAGCTGAAGATGTCCTTCGCCGCCGGACCCGCCCGTCCGGGTGACATCGAGCTCGCCCTGCGCCCGGGCCGGGACGGTGGCCCCGAGGCGTACGAGCTGACCACCCACGACGGACGGGTGACCATCGCGGCCCAGGACGAGGCCGGCGTCTTCTACGGCACCCGCACCGTCCTCCAGGCCGTGCGCACCGGCGGCGGCCTGCCCGAGGGGGTCGTCCGCGACTCCCCCGACCGGCCGCAGCGCGGACTGAACCTGGACACCGCCCGCAAGCACTTCACCGCCCGCTGGATCGAGGACCGGCTGCGCGAGATGGCCGACCTCAAGCTCAACCAGCTCGGCCTGCACTTCTCCGACGACCAGGGCTTCCGCATCGAGAGCGAGAGCCACCCCGAGATCGTCTCCGCCGACCACCTCACCAAGGACGAGGTCCGCCACCTCGTCGACGTGGCCTCCGCCCTGCACATCACGCTCGTCCCCGAGATCGACTCGCCCGGTCACCTGGGCGCCGTCATCGCCGCCCACCCCGAGCTCCAGCTGCACGACGCGTCGGGGACGGCCATCCGGGGCGCCGTCGACATCGCCAATCCGGAGTCGGCGAGCATCGTCGACGACCTGCTGCGCGAGTACGCGCCGCTCTTCCCCGGCGCCTGGTTCCACCTGGGCGCCGACGAATACCGGGCCCTGACCGTCAAGGACCCGCAGGCCTCCTACCCCGGCCTGGCCCAGGCCGCCCGCCAGAAGTACGGCCCCCGCGCCCGCGTCCAGGATCTGGCCACGGGCTGGCTCAACGACCGCGCCGCCGTCGTCCGCGCCCTCGGCAAGAAGCCCAAGGCGTGGAACGACGGTTTCTTCCGCGACGGCGTCGTCACCGCCGACAAGGGCATCGAGGTCGAGTACTGGACGGGCAAGGAGATCGGCGCCCGCGATCCGCAGGATTACCTGAACGAGGGACGGCCTGTGGTCAATCTGAACGACGAGTACCTCTATTACGTGCTCGGCGAGCCGAACGACTTCCACTACCCGACCGGTGAGCGGATCTACGGCCAGTGGTCCCCGGCCGTCCTGCGCGGCACGCGTGCCGCCGGCGGGCCGACCGGGCCGGACCGCGTCCTCGGTGGCCGCCTGGCCATCTGGTGCGACCGGGCTGCCGCCCAGACCCCGGACCAGGTCGCGGCGGGCATCCGCCTGCCGCTGGCCGCGGTGTCCCAGCGGCTGTGGGACCCGCGCAAGCCGGCACTGGCGTGGAGCGACTTCTCCGCCCTGGCGGGCCGGGTCCGGGGCTGATCGCGGGATCCACCGGGTTGCGGGCAAGCGTTCCGCAGGACGACGGGGGAGGGCGGGCACAACCGGAACGACGGGCGTCGGCCACCCCCGGTACCCTCCGGAGGAAATCCGCGTCACCCGTCACGAGGGCCCGATGAAGATCGAATTCCTGCTGCACAACGCGTACGGCATCGGCGGCACCATCCGCTCGACCGTCAATCTCGCCGCCGCCCTCGCCGACCGGCACGAGGTACGGATCATCAGCGTCAACCGCCCGGTCGACGAGCCCGAGCTCGACATCGACCCGCGCGTGCGCCTGACGCCGCTGGTCGACCTGCGCGAGGGCGCCGCCACCGACGAGTACGAGACGCCCCTCAACCAGCAGCCCAGCGCGCTCTTCCGCGACGAGCGCATCGACAACGGCCGCATGGCCGCCACCGCCCTCACCGACGAGCGCGTGGCCGCGCACCTCGCGGCCACCGACGCCGACGTCGTGATCGCCACCCGCCCCAAGCTCATCGGTTACCTCGCGCAGTACGGCGACGACCGCTACCTCCGGCTCGGCCAGGAGCACCTCACCCACGAGGCGCACGTCCCCGAGCTGCACGCCGTGATGGACCCGGCGATCGCCGCGCTCGACGCCTTCGCCACCGTCTCCGAGGCGGACGCGGGGCACTACCGCGAGGCCCTGCCGGACGCGAAGGCCCGCATCCTCTCCATCCCCAACGCCGTCCCGGCCCCGGTCGCGGCCCCCTCGGACGGCACGTCGAAGACCGTCGTCTCCGCCGGCCGCCTTGTTGCGGTCAAGCGCTACGACCGTCTGATCGCCGCCTTCGCCAAGGTCGCCTCCGAGCGCCCCGACTGGAACCTGCGCATCTACGGCCGCGGCCCCGCCAAGCCCAAGCTGCGCAAGCAGATCGAGGAGCTCGGCCTGTACGAGCGGATCACGCTCATGGGCGCGCGCTCGCCCATCGAGACCGAGTGGTCCAAGGGCGCGGTGGCCGCCGTCGCCTCCGACGCCGAGTCGTTCGGCATGACGATCGTCGAGGCCATGCACGCCGGCCTGCCGGTCATCGCCACCGACTGCCCGCACGGCCCGCGCGAGATCCTCACCGACGGCACGGACGGCATCCTCGTCCCGCTGGACGGCTCGGACTCCAATGACGCCGTCGACGCCTACGCCGACGCCCTGCTCCGCCTCACCGGCGACGCCGATCTCCGCGCCCGCCTCGGCAAGGCCGCCCGTACCTCCGCACGGCGGTACGAGCCGGACGCCATCGCGCGGCGCTACGAGGAGCTGTTCGAGGAGCTGCGTCCGGGCTGCACCGCCGAGCGGGCCAGGAAGGGCGGGCTGCTG
Organism: Streptomyces sp. NPDC049577; assembly: GCF_040675635.1. Taxonomy (NCBI): domain Bacteria; kingdom Bacillati; phylum Actinomycetota; class Actinomycetes; order Kitasatosporales; family Streptomycetaceae; genus Streptomyces; species Streptomyces sp. NPDC049577. Next base: position 4,007 of record NZ_JBFAPH010000009.1, on the reverse strand, counting down.
CGCGGCCTCTTCGGCGGTGGGCGCGCCAAGCCCAAGGCCGTGCCGGCCGGCGCCGGGGCGGAGACCGCCCACCCCGACGCCCGCTGCGCCGTGGACGCCGACGGCTCGCTCGTCGTGCGGCTGCGCGCCGACCAGCTCACCGCCGCCGACACGCACCTGCTGCTGCGGCACCGCGGCAGCAAGGGCAAGGAGACCGTGCGCGTGCCGCTGCCGCAGCGCCGTGAGGCGGGCGGCTGGGTCGAGGCCCGCGTCGACCGCGCGGCGCACACGATGAGCGAGGGGCGCTGGGACAGCTACGTCGAGCGCTCCGGCGACAAGTCCCGCCGCCGGCTGTCCGCCGTGCTCGTCGAGCAGAAGGCGCTGCTGGGCCTGGAGCTCGCCGAGGGCGCCAAGGGCACCGGCGCCTGGGTGCCGTACGAGACCAGTGACGGCTTCCTCGCCGTCCGCACCTGGCTGCGCCCCCAGCACGCCGAGGTGACCGAGGTGCGGGTCGGCGAGGACGGTGTCACGTTCGCCCTCGCGCCCTACGGGACGGCCTTCGGCGAGGGTGCCGAGCTGATCGCCCGGCTGCGCGACGGCGACGGCGCGGCCGGTGACGTCCGGGCACCACTGGTGGACGGCGGGGCCACGCTGCCGTACGAGCCGATGAGCCGCCGCATCGGCGAGGAGCAGGACCTCTGGGACCTGTGGGCGCGCCCGGCCGCCGGGGCCGCGCTGATCCGCGTCGGCCGCATCGCCGGCGACTTCGCCGACCGCAAGGGCGTCGACACCTTCCCGGCCGCCGTGCGCGGCGAGGTGAAGCTGCGTCCGTACTTCACGGTCACCAACGACCTGACGATCAGCGTGAAGGACGCGGTCGCGGAGGACTGAGCCGGACGGGGGACGGCCGGGGCCGCCACCCCCCACAGGAGAGGCCCCGGCCGTCCGTCCGTTGCGAACCCTGGCGGGGTACGCACTCCCTACAGCGCCATGTGTCGAAAATCCGTCACACCGGACGTCCGTTCGGTCTGGGTTCGGGGGTTGTGCCGCCCGCCGCGCGGGCGGCGCGTAATATCACCCGCTCACAGCCCGTTTTCCCGGTGGCCGGGGTCAAGGCCACACTCATGGGGGTTCGAAGAGATGTATCCGTGCGGTCACTGCCGCGCCACCGCCGTCGGTCCGGACGGCCGCTGCGCCGCATGCGGCTCGTTCCAGCAGCCGGTGGGCATGCCGCCGGCCTACGGGTATCCGGGCGTGCCCGGCGGGATGCCGGTGGGCGGGGTGGACCTGCGGCGGGGCGTGCGGATCGCGCTGACGGTGCTGCTGTCGGTGACGGCGGCCGTGCTCGTGCTGGCCATCGCCGGTGACGGCGTCTACATGAACGCCATCGCGGACTCGATCGACGGCGACATCTCCGACGGGCTGATCGACCGGCTCGACAACGCGGAGGACTTCCTCGCGGGGGTCGGCGTCCTGCAGTTCTTCGTCCTCGTCGCCACGGCCGTGCTGTGGGCCGTGTGGTTCCGGCGGATGCGGCTCAACGCCGAGGTCTTCGCGCCCGGTACGCACCGTTTCGGCAGCGGCTGGGCGGCGGGCAGCTGGTTCACGCCGGTCGTCAACCTCTGGTTCCCCAAGCAGATCGCCAACGACATCTACCGGGCCAGCGCCCCGGCGGGCCCGCAGGGTGCGCCCAAGGGCCTGCTGAACGCCTGGTGGGTGCTGTGGATCGTGTCGAACGTGGTCGGCGTCATCGGCAGCGCCATGGAGCGGACCGCCGAGCGGCGGATGAAGAGCGCGATCGCGTCCGGCCACTACGACCTGGCCAAGTTCCACGACGACGCGCACGCCTTCAGGGGCGCCCTGGCGGTCAGCGGCTTCGCCGACCTGCTTCTCCTCGCCGCCGCCGTCTTCGCGCTGCTGGTCGTGCGTCAGCTGTCGCGCATGCAGGAGCAGCGCGCCGCGATGGGTCCCCCGATGATGGCCGCACCCGGAATGCCGGGGATGCCGGGTATGCCGTACGGAGCGCCTCCCGCTCCGAACGCGTATCCGCAGAATCCTTACGGCAATGGTCCGGTGGGCTACTGAACCGCGGACAGGGCCAGTGGTGCAGGATGAGGGCGTGCAGGGGGACGACGCCGAACTGACCGTCGCGGTGCGCGCGGCGCAGGCTGGGGACGAGACGGCATTCCGCACGGTCTACCGGTCCGTCCAGCCCCGGCTGCTGGGGTACATACGCACACTCGTCGGCGACGCCGACGCGGAGGACGTGGCCTCGGAGACATGGCTGCAGATAGCGCGCGACCTCGCGCGCTTCAGCGGCGACGCCGACCGCTTCCGGGGCTGGGCGGCCCGCATCGCCCGCAACCGCGCGCTCGACCACATCCGGATGCGCGGCCGCCGCCCGGCCATCGGCGGCGACGAGAGCGAGCTCGCGACGCGGCCCGGCGACGCGGACACCGCCGACGAGGCGCTGGAGGCGCTGGGCACCGGGCGTACCCTCGCCCTGATCGCCCGTCTTCCGCAGGACCAGGCGGAGGCCGTCGTGCTGCGCGTCGTCGTCGGCCTCGACGCCAAGAGCGCCGCCGGCGTCCTGGGCAAACGCCCCGGCGCCGTACGCACCGCCGCCCACCGCGGCCTGCGCCGCCTGGCCGAACTGGTCACGGCGGACGGCACCCCCCAGCTCCCGGACCCGGGCCGGTCCACCCCCGGAGGCACCGCTTCCAGCGGTTCCTCCAACGGTGTGACGCAATGGCGCGCGCGGACGCAGAAGGACATGTGATGGCGGACGACCCCCAGTACGACTGGCTGGACGACCTCACCCGGGACCGGCTGGCCGACGGATCCCTGTCCGCCCTGGTCCGCCGCCGCGGTGTCAGCGGCGTCGTCTCCGACCCTGCGCGGCTGGCCGCCTCCCTCGACAGCCCGCTGTACGCCGGGCAGCTCGGCGAACTGGCCGAGCGCGGCGTGGGCACGGCCCGGGCCCTGCGCTTCCTGACCATCCATGACGTCCGCTGGGCCTGCGACGTCCTGCGGCCCGTCCACGAGGCGACCGGCGGTGTCGACGGACTGGTGTCCGCCGACACCGACCCCCGGCTCGCCGGGGACGCCCGGGCCCTCCTGGACGAGGCCCGCGAACTGTGGCGGACCGTCGACCGCCCCAACGCCATGGTCAAGATCCCGGCGACCGACGACGGCCTGACCGCCCTCAGCGCCTGCCTGGCCGAGGGCATCAACGTCCACGCCACCCTCGTCTTCTCCGCGGACCGCTACGACCGCGTGGCCGACGCCTACTTCGAGGGACTGGAGCGCGCCCGGTCCGCCGGCCGCGACCCGGCGGCGATCTCCTCCGTCGTCTCCTTCCACGTCGGCCCCATCGACACGGCCGTCGACACCCTGCTCGACCGGGAGGGCACCCTGGAGGCCAAGGCGATGCACGGCACCGCCGCGGTCTCCGGGGCCCGCCTCGCCCACGAGCGGTACGAGCAGAAGTACGCCGGCCCCCGCTGGCGCGACCTGGCCGGGCACGGAGCCCGCCCGCAGCGGCTGATGTGGGCCGCCACGGGCGTGCGCAACCCCGCCTATCTGGACACCCGTTACGTCGACCGGCTCGTCGCACGCGGCACCGTCAGCGCCATGCCCGAGCCGACGCTGCGCGCGGTCGCCGACCATGGCTCGGTGGTGCCCAGGCGCTGGACCACCGACACCTACGCCGACGCCCGCCGGCTGCTGGGCCACCTGGACTGGTTCGACATCGACTACCCCGAACTGGTCCAGCGGCTGGAGACCGAGGCGCTCAAGCGCTGCAACGACTCCTGGCACCAGCTGCTGGACACGCTCGACCTGGCCCTGGAGCGGGAGAGATCATGACAGCAGCGACCGGGGCGGCCGCCGTGCCGGCCGCCCGTGTGCCCGGCTCGAAGAGCATCACCAACCGGGCCCTGTTGCTGGCGGCGGCCGCACGCGCCGAGAGCCACGGAGACCTCCACGCCCATCAGCACTCCTCCCGTCCGGACGACATCCGCGCCGGA
>NZ_JBFAPH010000008.1:33932-49468 GCF_040675635.1 Streptomyces sp. NPDC049577 | reverse complement strand
GTGAAGATGTCCTTGTCGGAGGTCTTGTCGATGGCCGAGTCGAAGTAGACACCCGGCGAGCGCACCAGCTGCGAGACCACGACACGCTCGGTGCCCTTCCGGCCCTCTACGACCGCGTGGCCACGCAGTTCACCGAACTCACCGCCGCCGCACGGCCCGACCGGCTGCTCGCCGTGAAGTCCGGCGCCATGCGACTGGACGACTTCCTGGCCACCCGGTGCGTCGAACTGGTCACCCACACCGACGATCTCGCGGTGGCGCTCGGCACCGAGATCCCTTATGACCGCCAGGCGTTGGCCACGGCCACCCGTCTGCTCGCCGACGCGCTGGCCGAAAAGGCCCCCGGGCGCTCGGTCGAGGTACGGATCCCGCCCTTCGCGGTGGTGCAGTGCGTGGAGGGCCCGCGCCACACCCGCGGCACGCCGCCGAATGTCGTCGAGACCGATCCGCGCACCTGGATCCGGCTCGCCACGGGCCGTACGACGTGGCGGAAGGCGCTCGACGAGGCGGCCGTCTCCGCGAGCGGCGACCGCGCGGACATTTCCGTGCAACTTCCGCTGCTCAGCTGAGAGAAAACGAAGAGGAACGCCTGGGGGAACGCCCGAGTGAACGCCGAAGTGAACGGTGATTGGGCGTAGGCGTCACGTGGCTGTACGTGGTGTGAGATTTACCGGCCTTCCCCGGTTCGGATGAACGTCTTCCCTGCCATAGACTCAAGGTGTGCCTCGTGGTGACGGACGACTCAACCACGACCTGCTTCCCGGCGAAAAGGGCCCCCAGGACGCTTGCGGCGTCTTCGGTGTCTGGGCTCCGGGAGAAGAGGTCGCAAAACTCACCTATTTCGGGCTGTATGCGCTGCAGCACCGTGGACAGGAGTCCGCGGGCATCGCGGTGAGCAACGGCTCCCAGATTCTCGTTTTCAAGGACATGGGACTGGTCTCCCAGGTCTTCGACGAAACCTCCCTAGGTTCCCTCTCGGGCCATATCGCGGTCGGACACGCCCGCTACTCGACCACCGGTGCGTCCGTGTGGGAGAACGCCCAGCCGACCTTCCGCGCGACCGCCAACGGCTCGATCGCGCTGGGTCACAACGGCAACCTGGTGAACACCGCGCAGCTGGCCGAGATGGTCGCCGCGCTGCCCCGGGAGAACGGCCGGGCGACCCAGGTCGCGGCGACCAACGACACCGACCTGGTGACGGCCCTGCTGGCCGGCCAGACGGACGAGGACGGCAAGCCGCTGTCCGTCGAGGACGCCGCCAAGCAGGTCCTCCCCGACGTCCGGGGTGCCTTCTGCCTCGTCTTCATGGACGAGCACACGCTCTACGCCGCCCGTGACCCGCAGGGCATCCGCCCGCTGGTCCTCGGCCGCCTGGAGCGCGGCTGGGTGGTGGCCTCGGAGACGGCCGCCCTCGACATCTGCGGCGCCACCTTCGTCCGCGAGATCGAGCCCGGCGAGCTGATCGCCATCGACGAGAACGGCGTGCGGACCTCCCGCTTCGCCGAGGCCAAGCCGCGGGGCTGCGTCTTCGAGTACGTGTACCTCGCACGTCCCGACACGGACATCGCGGGCCGCAACGTCTACCTCTCCCGGGTGGAGATGGGCCGCAGGCTCGCCGCCGAGGCCCCGGTCGACGCCGACCTGGTGATACCGACTCCGGAGTCCGGCACCCCCGCCGCCGTCGGCTACGCCGAGGCGAGCGGCATCCCGTACGGCACCGGCCTGGTCAAGAACTCCTACGTCGGCCGGACCTTCATCCAGCCGAGCCAGACCATCCGCCAGCTCGGCATCCGGCTCAAGCTCAACCCGCTCAAGGAAGTCATCAGGGGCAAGCGCCTGGTGGTCGTCGACGACTCGATCGTCCGCGGCAACACCCAGCGTGCGCTCGTGCGCATGCTGCGAGAGGCCGGCGCCGCCGAGGTCCACGTGCGGATCTCCTCCCCGCCGGTGAAGTGGCCCTGCTTCTTCGGCATCGACTTCGCGACCCGGGCCGAGCTGATCGCCAACGGCATGTCGGTCGAGGAGATCGGCAAGTCGCTGGGCGCGGACTCCCTGGCGTACATCTCCCTGGAGGGCATGGTCGAGGCGACCACCATCGCCAAGCCGAACCTGTGCCGCGCCTGCTTCGACGGCGAGTACCCGATGGAGCTCCCCGACCCGCAGCTGCTCGGCAAGCAGCTCCTGGAGACCGAGCTGGCCGGCGGTACGGACGCCGCCGACGCGCTGCGTCGCCCGTAAGCCTCCGCAGTCGCCCGTAAGCCTCTGCACCCGCAGTACGACACGAAAGTTCTGAAGCATGTCTCAGGCCACCAGTGCCGAAGGCGGCGCCAGCTACGCAAGCGCGGGCGTCGACATCGAGGCGGGCGACCGCGCCGTCGAGCTGATGAAGGAGTGGGTCAGGAAGACCCGCCGCCCCGAGGTCGTCGGCGGCCTCGGGGGCTTCGCCGGGCTCTTCGACGCCAGTGCCCTCAAGCGTTACGAGCGGCCGCTGCTCGCCTCCGCCACGGACGGCGTCGGCACCAAGGTCGACATCGCCCGCCGGATGGGCGTCTACGACACCATCGGCCACGACCTGGTCGGCATGGTCGTGGACGACCTGGTCGTCTGCGGCGCCGAGCCGCTGTTCATGACCGACTACATCTGCGTCGGCAAGGTCCACCCCGAGCGGGTCGCCGCGATCGTCAAGGGCATCGCCGAGGGCTGCACCCTCGCCGGCTGCGCGCTCATCGGCGGCGAGACCGCCGAGCACCCGGGGCTGCTCGGCGCGGACGAGTTCGACGTCGCCGGCGCCGGCACGGGCGTGGTCGAGGCCGACCGGCTGCTGGGCGCCGAGCTCATCCGCAAGGGTGATGTCGTCATCGCGATGGCGTCGTCGGGACTTCACTCGAACGGGTACTCACTGGTCCGGCACGTGCTCTTCGACCGGGCCGGCTGGCAGCTGGACCGCGAGGTCCCGGAGTTCGGCCGCACCCTCGGCGAGGAGCTGCTGGAGCCGACGCGGATCTACTCGCTGGACTGCCTGGCGCTCACCCGCACGGCCGAGGTGCACGCCTTTTCGCACATCACCGGTGGTGGCCTCGCCAACAATCTGGCACGGGTGATCCCGGACGGTCTGCACGCGGGCATCGACCGGTCGACCTGGACGCCGGGCGCGGTCTTCGACGTGGTCGGCAAGGCCGGCTCGGTCGAGCGGCTGGAGCTGGAGAAGACGCTGAACATGGGCGTCGGCATGGTCGCGGTGGTGCCGCCGCAGTCGGTGGACGTGGCCCTGGCCACGCTGGCCGACCGCGGGGTGGACGCATGGGTCTGCGGTGAGATCGCCGAGCGCGGTGATCGCTCCGAGGCCGTCACCCTCACGGGTGACTACGCGAGCTGACCCGACCGCTTCCGCGCCCTCCCCGGGGTGCGGAAGCAGTCGCTGAACAACCTCAAGAAGGCAGCACAAGACCCGGTCCGGGGCGGAAGCCCCGGACCGGGTCCGTGGACGTGCTGGCTGCTCGACGAGGGAGCCGCAGCCGGGCGCCTGAGGGGAAGGGCCCGGCGTCAGGCGCGACGACGGTGCTGGGACGGGTTCTGCTCGTCCTCGTCATCGTCGTCGTCGTTGTACAGCTCGGCGTACCGGGCGTACGGGTCTTCGTCCTCGTCGTTGTCCTCGAACGGCTCAGCGTTCGGCGGCTGCTGGCTCGGTGAGCCCAGCTCCTCGGCCAGACGTGCGAGGTCAGTCCCGCCGCTGTTGTACTTCAGCTGGCGGGCGACCTTTGTCTGCTTGGCCTTGGCCCGGCCGCGCCCCATGGCTCGACCCCCTCATTGACGGGGCTCGACGGCCCCAGAGTCTTGACACGCGTTCACGATCATGAGTCAGAGCGGACCCGCGAAGGGATCCGGCCTGTAGAGCTTCAAAGGTACCTGCTTCTGTGGCCATACGGTACGTCGCCCGCATGACGTGCCACGGAGCACAACCCGCGAGAAGCCCCGGTCCCCGCTGGTCAGCTGCGATTTTAACGTGTCCCGGGCGCCGACCCGCCGAGGGGTGGTGAGGGATCTCTCCTTCATCACCCGGTGCGAGCCGGCGGGGGGTACCCGGGGGAGGGATCTCCGCCACCCGATCGGCCCACCCGATCGAGTGGCGGAGCCGGTCGCCGGGCCCCGTCAGCGGCCCGACCGCAGGGCGCGGGCCTCGGCCATGCGCTGTTCGGCGAGCCGGTCGGCGGCCGCGGCCGGGGGAATGCCGTCGGACTTCGCCCGATCGAATATGGCCAAAGTCGTGTCGAAAATCTTGGTCGCCTTCGCCTTGGCCCGATCGAAATCGAAGCCGAGCAGTTCATCGGCGACCTGAATCACGCCACCGGCATTCACCACATAGTCCGGGGCGTACAGGATCCCGCGCTCGGCGAGGTCCTTCTCGACGCCCGGGTGGGCGAGCTGGTTGTTGGCCGCGCCGCAGACCACGGAGGCGGTCAGGACGGGGACGGTCGCGTCGTTCAGCGCGCCGCCGAGGGCGCACGGGGCGTAGACGTCCAGGGGCGTACGGATCAGTACGTCCGCGTCCTGCACGGCGCTGACCTGCGGGTGGCGCGCGATGATGCGCTCGACGGGCTCCGCCCGGACGTCGGTGATCACGACCTCCGCGCCGTCGTCGACCAGGTGGTCCACGAGGTGGTGGCCGACCTTGCCGACGCCCGCGATGCCGACCCGGCGGCCGCGCAGCGTCGGTTCGCCCCACTGCGTCTGCGCGGCGGCCCGCATGCCCTGGAAGACGCCGAAGGCGGTGAGCACGGACGAGTCGCCCGCGCCGCCCTGCTCGGGGGAGCGGCCCGTGGTCCAGCGGTTCTCACGCGCGATCACGTCCATGTCCTGGACGTACGTGCCGACGTCGCAGGCGGTCACGTAGCGGCCGCCGAGCGAGGCGACGAAGCGTCCGTAGGCGAGCAGCAGTTGTTCGGTCTTGACCGTGTCGGGATCGCCGATGATGACGGCCTTACCGCCGCCGTGCTCGAGCCCGGCGAGGGCGTTCTTGTACGACATGCCGCGCGAGAGGTTGAGCGCGTCGCGCACGGCCTCCGCGTCGGAGGCGTAGGGGTAGAAGCGCGTGCCGCCGAGGGCCGGGCCCAGGGCGGTGGAGTGGATGGCGATCACGGCCTTGAGGCCGCTCTCGCGGTCCTGGCAGAGCACGACCTGCTCGTGGCCTCCCTGGTCGGAGGCGAAGAGGGTGTGCAGCACGTCGGCGTCGGAGGGACCGTCGGTGGAGGGACGTACGTCAGTCACGGTGGTGACTCCATATGTCGCGGTGTTCGCCCCCCGGGGGTGGTGGAGGGCCGGTTGGCCAGAGGGTACGCCTTGCCGGAGCGGCCGAAGGGTCTCGTGCGGAGGATCACTCTCCCGGGCCCATTCGCCATGGGACGATTTGGACAGTACGGGGAGAGGCGCCCGCAACTCCCCGGTGGTGTCCTACGGCTTGAGGGAGCGAGCGTGGGCCTGGCGTCATCGGTGACCGTCCCGTACGCGGCGTATCTGCGGGTCTACGAACCACTGGCGGCCTTCCCCGAACCCGAGCGCGCGCACTGGGCCCGATACGCCCGCCGGGAGACGCTGCCCACGGCCCAGGACGAACTGCGCCGGTCCCTCGCCGACCTGCTGCCCACGCCGCCCGTGGCCGTGCCGGTGCACGAGAGCGGTGACGCCTTCGTCGCCGTCGTCGACGGGGTGGTGTGCGTCTGCCCCTGGCGCACCCGGCTGCGCGGCTGGCTGGCCCTGGAGCGGCTCTCCGACCAGTTCGCCGGCCCCGTGCTCGACGCTGTGCTCCCCCCGGTGGTCCGCCGCCAGGCCGAGGCCGACTACGAGCGCTGGCTGGAGCGCAATCCCGACGCCCGCCCCTGGATCAGGACCGCCACCTGGCAGGTGCCGCTGCGCTGGTTCGTGCTCTTCTCGGACGAGGAGCGCGAGTACGGCAAGGGGGAGGGCGGCGAGGGGCTGCTGCTGCGCTACCGCACCCCCATGGTCCAGGCCCGGCGCCGGGTCGCCCGCGGCCTGCGCACGCTGCGGGACGCGATCGAGGAGGGCCCGCTGATCGACGGCCTGGTGGACGTCGGCCGGTGGCTGGAGGAGTTCCATCCGCGCTCGCTCGTGGAGCTGGACTACGGCGGGCTGGTGCACCTGATCCCGGAGGCCGCGCTGGCCGAGGACCGCTCCGCCGCCGACACCGCCGAGGGCCTCGCCGCGCTGCGCGCGGGGGACGGGGTACGGGCCGGCGAGGCGTACGAGCGGCTGACGGAGCGTTGGAGGTCGGTCCGGGACCGTCAGTTCGCGAACTAGCGCGGCGGAACAGTGCGAAAGTATGGGGCCCCGGCAGTGCATGCTGGGTGCCGTCACGGGCGGCCGTGCGCGGTACGGCGGGACCTTGGTCCCGATCCGGGCCATTGCGGCAACCGTGACCTATCGCACTTACTTCAGGTCTTGCGCCCAACGTCCTTCCACGTGGCAAAATAGGACAAGGAGTCCGGGAAGGGCTCCTTCCGCCAACTAAGGGCGGATTGATCGGTATTGCACTCCTTGGCGGGTCTGGTGACCCCTGATCCCGCTGTGACTGATCGTCACGGTGGCGTGACTGTCCGCTATGGCATGGTCCATCGGCTTCCGTCGAGGTTGAACACCTGAGAGGGCAATTCCATCGGTTTGGCCGACGTGGCTGGACAGATGGTGTAGTTGTAGTGCCGAGGACAAGCCGTTCGTCCTATAACCGACTCGGCCCGCGTCCGCCATTTCGGGCAACGCGGGTCAAGGTGCAGAATTTAGAGGAAAGAACCGACGCTGTGTTCGGTTCTCCCGAGGAGGCCGCTCATGACCGCTCGCACCCCTGATGCCGAGCCGCTGCTGACCCCGGCTGAGGTCGCCACGATGTTCCGCGTGGACCCGAAGACGGTCACCCGCTGGGCGAAGGCGGGCAAGCTCACGTCCATCCGCACGCTCGGTGGACACCGCCGCTACCGCGAAGCGGAGGTCCGTGCTCTGCTCGCGGGCATCCCGCAGCAGCGCAGCGAGGCCTGAACCACCGTATGACCGGGTGATTCCGGGGCCCCCAACCCGGCCGTCGCCCACAGCAGCTCCACAAGCAGCACAACGACATCGGGTGCCTGCCCCAACAGGATCCCCGCCCACCGACTTGGGCAACGTCGTCGATCGCGCTGGACTCCGCCGGGTCCAGCGCGATTTTTTTTGTGCTCGTGAGCACCCGTGACGGACGGGCCCGCGCCGCGTACGCGCCGGGCCGGCGACCCCGCGGTCACCGGCCCGGTGAGGTGCAATTGCACATATTAAATTGACCGGCTCCGGACGGGGGGTGAGTTCCCCCGTCCCGGAAACTCTTTCGGTGACTCCCATCACACGGTGGCGCGCTTGTCGCCTCCACGCCGCTGCGGTAAAGGAGGCCGGAACGTCAACGGGCCGCGCCCGCAGGGGACTCCGAGGCCGAAGCGGCCTCCTGCACGAGCCGCAGCAGCCGGTGGCACACCGGGCAGTGCCGGGTCAGATGGCGATAGCCCGAGGCGGCGGAGAGATGGGCGCGCAGCAGCGCCCTCGTCTCGTGCCGGTTGCTCTCGGGCCGGGCGGTCGTCGTCATGGGCGCAGCACCTCCCACTGACTGGGTACCCCTGGCACGTGTCGCAGTCAAGGCACACAGCAAGAAGGCCCGGATCCAAGGGGATCCGGGCCTACGATGCGGTCCTGACGGGATTTGAACCCGCGGCCTCCACCTTGACAGGGTGGCGAGCACTCCAAACTGCTCCACAGGACCTTGCTGCTTTCCCGCCTTCGCGGTGCTGCGTGGCAAGACTCTACAGCAGGTCAGGGGGTGCGGTCGAACCCGATCTCCCGCATGCGGCGCAGGTCACTCCGCAGATCGCTCCGCGGGCCGCCGCGGGCTCACGGCGCCAGCTTGTCGATCGCCTTCACGATCCGCTTGTCGGACACCGGATAGGCCGTCCCCAGCGCGTGCGCGAAGTAGCTCACCCGCAGCTCCTCGATCATCCAGCGGATCTCCCGCGCCTCCTGCGGCACGGGCCGCCCCTTCGGGAACTGCTCCAGCAGCCACGCGTACTCGTCCCGCATCTCCCGCACCTTCGCCATGCGGGTGCGGTCCCGCTCCGCGTTGGACGGCAGCTGGGTCAGCCGGCGGTCGACGGCGATCAGATAGCGCAGCAGGTCCGGCAGCCGGCGCACACCGTGCTCCGTCACGAAGCCCGGCTTGATCAGCTCGGCGAGCTGCTCCTTGACGTCCGTCAGCGAGGGGACGAGCGCCAGGCTGGTGGTGGCCTTCAGCCGCCGCTCGCACGCCTGCCAGGCCGCCAGCACCTCCCGCGTCCGGCGGACGGCGTCCAGCGTCGCGTCCACGATGTCGGCCCGCACCGCGTCGAAGAGCTTGCGGAAGGACTCCTCGTCCCACGCCGGGCCGCCGTGCGCCGCGATCAGTTTGTCGGCGGCGCCGGAGACGCAGTCGTCGAAGAGCGCCTGGACCGAACCGTGCGGATTGCGCGCCAGGGCGAGCTTCTGCTGGTTGCCCAGCTTGTCCTGGGCGAACTTCGCCGGGTTCGACGGCAGGTTCAGCAGGATCAGTCGGCGCGTGCCGCGCCACATGGCCTCCTGCTGCTCGGCCTCCGTGTCGAAGAGCCGCACCGCGACCGAGGCGCCCTCGTCGACCAGCGCCGGGTACGCCTTGACCGGCTGCCCCGCCCGCCGCGTCTCGAAGGTGCGCGGCAGCGCGCCGATCGTCCACCGCGTGAGCCCCGAGCGCTGCTCGGGACCGCCGGCGCCGCCCTCGCCGCCCTCGGCGGCGCGCTTCTCGGCGGCCTGCTCGAAGGCCCGGGTGATCGCCGCCTGCGTCTTCGGCTTCAGCCGCAGCCGCAGCGCCTCCAGGTCCTTGTCCTCGGCGATCTTCCGCCGGCGCTCGTCCACCACCCGGAACGTGATCTTCAGGTGGTCGGGGACCTTGGCCGGGTCGAAGTCCTCGGCCTCCATCCGCACACCCGTCATCCGGTGCAGCTCGCGTGCCAGGACGGCCGTCAGCGCACCCTGCAACGGCACGACGCCGTCGAGGAAGCGCGCCGCGTAGTTCGGCGCCGGGACACAGTTGCGCCGGATCGGCTTGGGCAGCGAGCGGATCAGCTCGGTGACCAGGTCCTCGCGCAGACCCGGGATCTGCCAGTCGAAGCCCTCGGCCGAGACCTGGTTGAGCACCTGGAGCGGAATGTGCACGGTCACGCCGTCGGCGTCCGCGCCCGGCTCGAACTGGTACGTGACCTTGAACTTCAGCGGGCCCTGGCGCCAGGAGTCGGGGTAGTCGGCCTTGGTGACCGCCTCGGCGTTCTCGTTGATGAGCATGGACTGCTCGAAATTGAGCAGCTCCGGCTCCTCGCGCCGCTTGTGCTTCCACCACGAGTCGAAGTGCGCGCCCGAGACCACGTGTTCCGGCAGCCGCTGGTCGTAGAAGTCGAACAGCGTCTCGTCGTCGACGAGGATGTCCCGGCGCCGCGCCCGGTGCTCCAGCTCCTCGACCTCGCCGAGCAGCTTGCGGTTGTCGTGGAAGAACTGGTGGTGGGTGCGCCAGTCGCCCTCGACGAGCGCGTTGCGGATGAACAGCTCACGGCTGGTCTCCGGGTCGATCCGCCCGTAGTTGACCTTGCGGTCCGTGACGATCGGGACGCCGTAGAGCGTCACCCGCTCGTACGCCATCACGGCCGCCTGCTTCTGCTCCCAGTGCGGCTCGCTGTACGTCCGCTTCACCAGGTGCTGGGCGAGCGGCTCGATCCAGTCCGGGTCGATCCGGGCGTTCACCCGCGCCCACAGCCGCGAGGTCTCCACGAGCTCGGCCGACATCACCCAGCGCGGCGGCTTCTTGAACAGCGCCGAACCCGGGAAGATCGCGAACTTCGCGCTGCGCGCACCCAGAAACTCGTTCTTCGCTGCTTCCTTCCCGCCCTCCAGCCCGGCGTTCTTCAGACCGATGTGCGACAGCAGACCCGCCAGCAGCGACTGGTGCACGCGCTCCGGCGCCGCGTCCTCCTCGGAGAAGTGGATCCCCATCTGCTTGGCGACCGTCCGCAGCTGCGAGTAGATGTCCTGCCACTCGCGTATCCGCAGGTAGTTCAGGTACTCCGACTTGCACATGCGGCGGAAGGCCGAGGAGGAGAGGACCTTCTGCTGCTCGCGCACGTAGCGCCACAGGTTGAGGAAGGCGAGGAAGTCGCTCGTCTCGTCCTTGAACCGGGCGTGCTGCTGGTCGGCCTGCTGCTGCTTGTCCGAGGGCCGCTCGCGCGGGTCCTGGATGGACAGCGCGGACGCGATCACCATGACCTCGCGCACACAGCCGTTGCGGTCGGCCTCCAGCACCATGCGCGCCAGGCGCGGGTCCACCGGGAGCTGCGAGAGCTTGCGGCCGAGCGGCGTGAGCCGCTTCTTCGGGTCCTTCTGCGCCGGGTCGATCGCACCCAGCTCCTGGAGCAGGTCGACGCCGTCCTTGATGTTGCGCCGGTCCGGCGGGTCGATGAACGGGAACTTCTCGATGTCCCCGAGCCCGGCGGCCGTCATCTGCAGGATGACCGAGGCCAGGTTCGTGCGCAGGATCTCGGCGTCCGTGAACTCCGGACGGGCGAGGAAGTCGTCCTCCGAGTACAGCCGGATGCAGATGCCGTCGCTCGTCCGGCCGCAGCGGCCCTTGCGCTGGTTGGCGCTCGCCTGCGAGACGGGCTCGATCGGCAGCCGCTGCACCTTCGTGCGGTGGCTGTAGCGGGAGATCCGGGCGAAGCCGGGGTCGATGACGTACCGGATGCCGGGCACGGTCAGGGAGGTCTCCGCGACGTTCGTCGCGAGGACGATCCGGCGCCCGGAGTGCCGCTGGAAGACACGGTGCTGCTCGGCGTGCGACAGCCGCGCGTACAGCGGCAGCACCTCGGTCATCCGGAGTTTCTTCTTCTCCAGCGCGTCCGCCGTGTCGCGGATCTCCCGCTCGCCGGAGAGGAAGACCAGGATGTCCCCCGGCCCCTCCTTCTGCAGCTCGTCCACCGCGTCACAGATCGCGGTGATCTGGTCGCGGTCCGTGTCCTCGGAGTTCTCCTCCAGCAGCGGCCGGTAGCGCACCTCCACCGGATACGTCCGCCCGCTGACCTCGACGATCGGCGCGTCGCCGAAGTGTCGCGAGAAGCGCTCGGGGTCGATCGTCGCCGAGGTGATGACGACCTTGAGATCGGGCCGGCGCGGCAGTAGCTGCGCCAGGTAGCCGAGCAGGAAGTCGATGTTCAGACTGCGCTCGTGCGCCTCGTCGATGATGATCGTGTCGTACTGGCGCAGCTCGCGGTCGGTCTGGATCTCGGCGAGCAGGATGCCGTCGGTCATCAGCTTGACCAGCGTGTCGCCGCCGACCTGGTCCGTGAACCGGACCTTCCAGCCGACCGCCTCGCCCAGCGGCGTGCGCAGCTCCTCCGCGACGCGCTCGGCGACCGTACGGGCGGCGAGCCGGCGCGGCTGGGTGTGCCCGATGAGCCCCCGGACGCCGCGGCCCAGCTCCAGACAGATCTTGGGGATCTGGGTGGTCTTGCCGGAGCCGGTCTCACCGGCGACGATCACGACCTGGTGGTCGCGGATGGCCGCCAGGATGTCGTCCTTCTTCTGGCTGACCGGCAGCTGCTCGGGGTATGTGATGGCGGGCACGGCAGCGCGGCGCCCCTCGACGCGCAGCTCGGCCGCGTCGAGCTCCGCCGTGATCTCGGCCAGCACGGCCGCACGGGCCTCGGGCTTGCGGATGCGGCGCGCACCGTCGAGCCGCCGGCCCAGCCGCTGCGCGTCGCGCAGCATCAGCTCGGGAAGGCGGGCGGCAAGGCCGGCGAAGGAAGCGGGGGCGGCAGGCTGCGTAGACATACGGAGTCCAGGATCGCACCAGCCCCCGGAAACCGGCGAACCGATTTCCCTCGCGGGAAGGGGGAGGGCGCGTGCTCCGAAAGCCAAAGAGCCCCCCATCGGAGATGGGGGGCTCATGGTGGCTGGGGCCGGGGTCGAACCGGCGACCTTCCGCTTTTCAGGCGGACGCTCGTACCAACTGAGCTACCCAGCCACGCGGTCACCCAGGGTGACCACAGCGGTCCTGACGGGATTTGAACCCGCGGCCTCCACCTTGACAGGGTGGCGAGCACTCCAAACTGCTCCACAGGACCTCGTTCGTGCGAGAACCAGTCTCGCACATGGTGACGCGTGCCCCCAACGGGATTCGAACCCGTGCTACCGCCTTGAAAGGGCGGCGTCCTGGGCCACTAGACGATGAGGGCTGATGGCCCACCTCTGCGCTTTGCAGCGCCTCGGGGACGTGAGAAGCATATGGGATGCGGGGAGTAATCGCCAAAACGGTTTGCCGGGGCCCTGCCGCGCGGCCCGCCGCAGGCGCCCCCGCACCGGACAGAGGAGCCCCCCGTGCCGGACAATGGCCGCGTGCTGGAGATGACGCGCGAGGAGTTCGAGGAACTGGTCGCCGAGGCGCTCGACCGGATCCCCGCGGACCTGACACGGCTGATGGACAACGTCGCGGTCTTCGTCGAGGACGAGCCGCCGGCCGAGGCGGGCGACCCCGAGCTGCTCGGGCTGTACGAGGGCACGCCGCTGACCGAGCGCGGCGAGTGGTACGCGGGCGTCCTGCCGGACCGGATCACGATCTACCGGGGGCCGACGCTGCGGATGTGCGCGACGCGCGAAGAGGTCGTGGAGGAGGTCGAGGTGACGGTCGTTCACGAGGTGGCACACCACTTCGGCATCGACGACGAGCGTCTGCACGCCCTCGGCTACGGCTGAGCCGCGCGCCGGCCCGCGTGCGGCGGTCCCGCGCGGCGCGTGTCCTGGGCGGGGCGGCGCCAGTTGGTCAGGGGGCCTGTTGTCCCGCGACCCGAAGGCGGTCCCACCCATGCGCGCAGCACCAGCGCACACCACGCTCAGCCGTATCGCGGCCGCCGCCGTCGCCACGCTGGCCCTCGGCGGCTGCATGAGCGTGAGCGACCCGGGCCGGCCGGCGCCCTCGGGCACGGACAATCAGCGTGCGGCCGGCGCCGAGCCCGACGGGGGGCTCCGCGCCCCGGGCGGCCGGCCGGGCCGTACGGACGCGAAGGCGGGCAAGGGTGCCCCGAGCGGCGGCCCCTCGGCCAAGGGGGGACGGGCGAGTACCGGCCCGTCCGCCGAGCCGTCCGGCGGCCCGGGCGCGTCGCCGCAGGCCCAGCGGCCCGGCAAGCCGGGATCGCCCGCCAAGCCGCCGAGCGGCCCCGGCACGCCCCCGGCGCAGGGCAAGCCACCGGCGCCGTCGCAGCCGCCCAGTCAGCCGCCGAGCAACCCGAACCCGCCGGCCCCGCCGACCTCGGACCCCGGCCCGTCGGCCCCGCCGTCACCGCAACCGGGCCCGCAGGCCGGGCCGGCGAAGTAGGCTGGTCCGGCAAGGTGTGTCCCAGGACACCCGGGGGCGGCTTGCGCCGGGCATCCCGGAGTGCGTATGGTGGTAGATCGTTTGATCCCATTTGCCCGGCGCCCGAGAGACGCGCGCCGTGTGGCGCGTTCCTTACCTTGCCGTGGCTGACCGCATCGAGGCGGTCATTTGTGAAGCTGACACGGAGCTTGGGCGCGTGCCGAAACTCCGGAAGGTTTCGCATTTCGCATGTTCATTTCCACTGACCAGACCGCTGTGCCCCAGACCGACGAGGCCGTCGAGGCCGTCGAGACGACTGAGGCCACCGCCATCGAGTCCGCCACCGAGTCCGCCGCCGAGCCGACGATCACCTTCGGCGACCTGGGCCTGGACGAGGCGATCGTCCGCAAGCTCGCCCAGAACGGCGTGACCACCCCGTTCCCGATCCAGGCCGCGACCATCCCGGACGCCCTGGCCGGCAAGGACATCCTCGGCCGCGGCCGCACCGGCTCCGGCAAGACCCTCTCCTTCGGTCTGCCCCTGCTGTCCATCCTGGCCGGCGGGCACACCGAGAAGAAGCGCCCCCGCGGTCTGATCCTCACCCCGACCCGCGAGCTCGCGATGCAGGTCGCCGACGCCCTCCAGCCGTACGGCGACGTCCTCGGCCTGAAGATGAAGGTCGTCTGCGGCGGTACGTCCATGGGCAACCAGATCTACGCCCTGGAGCGCGGCGTCGACATCCTCGTCGCCACCCCGGGCCGTCTGCGCGACATCATCAACCGTGGTGCCGCCTCCCTCGACAAGGTCCAGGTCGCCGTCCTCGACGAGGCCGACCAGATGGCCGACATGGGCTTCCTGCCCGAGGTCACCGAGATCCTCGACCTGGTGCCGGTCGGCGGCCAGCGTCTGCTGTTCTCCGCGACGCTGGAGAACGAGATCGACACCCTGGTCAAGCGTTACCTGGTCGACCCCGTCACCCACGAGGTGGACCCGTCGGCCGGCGCGGTCACGACCATGACCCACCACGTCCTCGTCGTGAAGCCGAAGGACAAGGCCCCCGTCACCGCCGCCATCGCCGCCCGCAAGGGCCGCACGATCATCTTCGTGCGCACCCAGATGGGCGCCGACCGCGTCGCCGAGCAGCTCGTCGACGCCGGCGTCCGCGCCGACGCCCTGCACGGCGGCATGACCCAGGGCGCCCGTACCCGCGTCCTGGAGGACTTCAAGGCCGGTTACGTCAACTGCCTGGTCGCCACCGACGTCGCCGCGCGCGGCATCCACGTCGACGGCATCGACCTCGTCCTGAACGTCGACCCCGCCGGTGACCACAAGGACTACCTGCACCGCTCGGGCCGCACCGCCCGCGCCGGCCAGTCCGGCACGGTCGTCTCCCTGGCCCTGCCGCACCAGCGCAAGCAGATCTTCCGGCTGATGGAGGACGCGGGCGTCGACGCCTCGCGCCACATCGTCGG
Source organism: Streptomyces sp. NPDC049577 (assembly GCF_040675635.1). Taxonomy (NCBI): domain Bacteria; kingdom Bacillati; phylum Actinomycetota; class Actinomycetes; order Kitasatosporales; family Streptomycetaceae; genus Streptomyces; species Streptomyces sp. NPDC049577. The sequence continues at coordinate 34,573 of NZ_JBFAPH010000008.1, read as the reverse complement.
TGGCGGCGGCGCCTTCGACGAGGACGTCGCCCGCATCACGGGCGCCCGTTCCCTCACCGAGGTCCAGGCCGACTCCGCGGACAACGCCGCCAAGCAGGCCGAGCGCGACCTGACCGAGCTCACCCGCCAGCTGGAGCGCGCGCAGCGCCGCGCGACCGAGCTGCGCGAGGAGGCCGACCGTCTCCTGGCCCGCGCGGCCCGCGAGCGCGGCGAGGACCCGGAGGCCGCCGTGGCCGCCGCGGCCGAGGCCGCCGAGGCCGAGCAGTCCGCGGCCGCGGCCGAGCCCGTGGCCGTCCCGGCCCAGGCCCCGGCCCCGGTCCAGGAGCGCCGCGACGAGCGGGGCAACTTCGAGCGCCGCCGTGACGGCTTCCGCCGCGACGACCGCCGTGACGACCGTCCGTTCAACCGGGACCGTGACCGGGACCGTCGTGACGACCGCGGTGGTTTCCGTCGTGACGACCGTCCGTCGGGTGGCTTCCGCCGCGACGACCGTCGTGACGACCGTCCGTCGGGTGGCTTCCGCCGTGACGACCGCCGCGATGACCGTCCGTTCAACCGGGACCGTCGTGACGACCGTCCGTCGGGTGGTTTCCGTCGTGACGACCGTCCGTCGGGTGGCTTCCGCCGTGACGACCGTCCGT